>JBNLCA010000130.1:0-2574 GCA_050303575.1 Paracoccaceae bacterium | reverse complement strand
GCCGGAATCGGCGCGGTGGTCCTTTCGGGCCGGACCGCGGCAAGCTCGCCCATCTACGGCAACCTTCTTGAGCTCGACACGATCGCGGCCGTCATCATCGGCGGGGCGAGCTTCCTCGGCGGGCGCGGCCATCTGGGTCATGCGCTGATCGGCGCCGTCATGATCGGCGTCATCCGAAACGCGCTGAACCTCCTGAACGTCGATATCTATTTCCAGATGATCGCCATCGGCGCGGTCATCGTGCTGGCGGTCGAAGCGGACGTCCTGCGCAACCGGCTGGAAGCGCGCGCCCGCGTCCTGCAGGCGGGTCGGACATGAGTGCACCGGCCCTTTCCGTTCGGAATGCCGACAAGCGCTTTGGCGCCATCCACGCGCTGAGGGACGTCTCGATGGATGCCTGGCGCGGAGAGGTTCTCGCGCTCCTCGGCGACAACGGCGCCGGCAAGTCGACCCTGGTCAAGTGCCTGAGCGGTGTCCACCGGCTCGACAAGGGCGAGATCCTGCTCGACGGACAAAGGGCGCACCTCAACTCGCCCTCGGCCGCGCGCGGTGCGGGAATCGAGACGGTCTACCAGGACCTCGCGCTTTTCGACAATCTGAGCCCGGCGCAGAACTTCTACTGCGGCCGCGAGCTCGGCTTCCCCTCTTGGCTTCCACGCCCGCTTCGCTTTCTCGACAAGCGCGCGATGAACCGCGAGGCCGCAGAGGTGATCGAACGCCTCAAGGTCAAGCTCCCGAAATTCGACGCGCCCGTCGCAATGATGTCGGGCGGCCAGCGCCAGGCCATCGCTGTCGCCCGCGCCACTGTCTTCGCGCGCAACGTCGTCATGCTGGACGAGCCGACCGCCGCGCTTGGCCTGCGCGAGTCGCGCAAGGTGCTGGACCTCATCCTCAAGCTCAAGGCCGAGGGCAACGCGGTCATCCTGATCACCCACAACATGGAACATGTCGTCGAGCTGGCCGACCGCGCGGTCGTGCTCCGGCAGGGCACGAAGGTCGGCGAGATCAAGCCGACCGCACAGAACAAGCAGGACCTCGTCGCCATGATCGTCGGCGCCGAGGCCTGACCCATCACCGCCCGAGGGAGGCGGCAATCATGGCAGCCGGCGAAAAGGCCGGGTGCCGAACAACGGAGGAGGAAGAATGCAACTTAGACATCTGCTGATAGGGCTGGCAGCCTTTGCCGCCACAGCCGGGCCGAGCCTGGCCGAGGACATCAAGCTCGGCTTCATCACCAAGTTCCCGGTACCGTTCTTCGCGACGATGGAGAACGCGGCCAAGGCATATGCCGAGGCCAACCCGGGCGTGGAGATCATCTACGGCCAGGGCGCCTCGGCGACCGACATCGAGGGCCAGATCGCGCTCATCGAATCGATGGTCACGCAGGGCGTGCAGGGGATCGCGCTGACACCCGTCGATCCGACCGTCGCGACCGCGCTCGACCGGGCGGTCGCGGCCGGGGTGAAGATCGTCCTTATGGACAACAACATCCCCGACTGGGAGAACCGCACGGCGCTCGCCACCACCGACAACTACGCGGCGGGGGTGATTGCCGGACAGCATCTGAGGACGCTCCTCAGCGAGGGCGACACGCTCGGCATCCTCGAAGGCGTTCCCGGTGTACCGGCGCTCGACGACCGGGTGAACGGGATGCTCGAAGGCTTGGGTGACCTGAAGGTCGAAATCGTCGGCCGCACCGGCACCAACTGCACCGAGGAGCTGGGCCTCAGCGGTGCAGAGGACCTGCTGACCGCAAATCCGGAACTGAAGGCGATCTATGCCGCCTGCGGCCCGCCCGCGGCCGGAGCAGCGCAGGCGATCCGCAATGCCGGCATCGCGCCCGAGGACATCGTGCTTGTCGGGTTCGACTTCTGCTGCGGCGAGGCCGAGGCGCTGGCGGACGGGATCGAGGACGCGACCGTGGCGCAATTCCCGTCGAAGATGGCGGAACTCGGCGTCGACGCTCTCGTGAAATCGATCAGAGGCGAGCAAGTCGAGTCCCTGATCGATTCCGGTGCTGCGCTGGTTACCAAGGATAACATGGCCGACTTCCAGTGACGCCCGGCGGGGCCGGTTCGCCGGCCCCGACTTCCAGCTTTCCCCGCCGGCCCGGATACGGTCCGGACGACGTTCATTCCGGAATGATCCATGCCAGGAATTACCGCCCTCGTCTGCACCGAACCCGGATCCCTGCGGATAGAGCGGCGCAAGGAACCGCCGCACCCGCCCGGTCACGCATTGGTCCGGCCGCTGCGCGTCGGCATCTGCGGCACCGATTTCCATATCTTCGAGGGCAAGCACCCGGTCCTCGCCTACCCGCGCGTGATGGGTCATGAGCTCGCCTGCGAGGTGATCGAGGCGCCCGAGACGTCCGGCCGCAAGCCCGGCGAGGTCTGCGTGGTGAACCCCTACATCGCATGCGGCACCTGCATTGCATGCCGCAACGGCAAACCCAACTGCTGCGTCTCGGTCTCGGTCCTTGGTGTGCATCAGGACGGCGGGATGGCCGATCTACTTTCACTCCCGGCCACGAACCTGATTCCGGGCGACGGACTGAGCCCCGACCATTGTGCA
>JBNLCA010000129.1:0-4924 GCA_050303575.1 Paracoccaceae bacterium | reverse complement strand
GTCTGGCCGGCGGCCACGTAGTCGCGCGTCTTGATGTCGAGCGTCAGCCCCCGGACGATGCGGAAGACGGTGGGCGAGTTCACGAAGACGACCGAAACGAAGACGATCAAGAGGTTCGGCGGCATCGAGACGATGCCCAAGGGATCGGCGTTGAAGGCGAGGCCGGCATAGAGCCAGAGGCCGACGACCAGGATCACCGCGACCATCACGTTGCGCCGCGAAGGCTGGGTGTAGTAGCGCGCGTTGACCAGCACGACGAGGAAGATGATCGGGAAGAGGAAGAGGACGGCGGCAAGGTACTTCGGAATGCCGGTCGCCACGATCTCGGGCGTGACGAGGAGGTAGAAGAGCAGGATCACCGGGAAGGCGAGGACGAGGTTCGCCAGGAACGACAGAAGCGTGTCGAGTACGATCGTGGTCAGGAGGACCATCGCGACGATGACCGCGAGACCGGCGGTCAGGCCGGCCATCCCTCCGGCGGCCCAGGACACGTAGAGCGCGCCGAGGATCAGGACGACCGCCACGATCTTCGCGACGAGCGATCTGGGGTCCAGCGCCGGGGTCGTGAAGTATCCCGCCGGCAGGCCGAGCGTGATGCCGACCATGAAGGCGAAGACGGTGGCGGCCGGGGCGATCTTCAGGACCTCGCGGGCGCCCATCACCATGCGGCTGAAGACGTCACGCGCCAGGCTGTCGCCGCCGAGGAGATACCAGGAATAGGCCTCGACCCCGTCGCGGATCGGAGTGCCGGGCGCCTTGTTCTTCATCCCCGAAAGCTGTGTCAGGGGATCGTGCGTCGCGATCATGTCGGCGAAGAAGGCGGTGAAGACCCAGAACATGACCAGGCTGAAGCCGATCATGCCGACGGTCGAGTCGAAGAGCTTGCCGTAGAGCCCGAGCTTGCGCTTGTAGCGGATCGACACCGCGAAGGTGACGACGAGCGCGATCCAGACCGGCAGGAACTGGTAGAGAAGCCGTCCGAGGATGCCGCCGAAGCCGAGAGGTTCCATTCTCTCCTCCTAGCTGACGCGGATGCGCGGGTTGAGGAACACGTAGCCGATGTCGGAAATCAACTGCGTGATCAGGACGACGAAGACGGCGACGACGGAGCAGGCGAGCAGAAGCTCGATGTCGTTGTTGCCGGCGGCCTGAACCAGCGTCCAGCCGAAACCCTTGTAGTTGAAGAGCGTCTCGACGATGACGACGCCGTTCAGGAGCCACGGGAACTGCAGCATGATGACGGTGAAGGGCGCGATCAGCGCGTTCCTCAGCGCGTGTTTCAGCACGACGTTCCTGAAGCTGACGCCCTTGAGGCGGGCGGTGCGGATATATTGCGCCGTCATCACCTCGGTCATCGATGCGCGGGTCATCCGGGCGATGTAGCCGATGCCGTAGAGCGAGATGGTCAGGACCGGCAGGAAGAAGTTCTCGAAGGTGATGTCGTCCATCGCCGAGGTCGCCGTGCCCTTGAAGATGTTGAAGCCCATCGGCGAGGCGAGGAAGACGATGAAGATGACGCCGGAGACATATTCGGGCGTCGCCGTGGTGGCGATCGAGGCGGTCGACAGCGTCCGGTCGAGGCGCGAGCCCTCGCGCATGCCGGCAAGGACGCCGATCACCAGAGAGGTCGGCACCATCAGCACCATGACCCAGAACATCAGGATGCCGGTAAGGCCGAGCCGGGTGGCGATGATCTCGGAGACCGGGTTCTTGAAGACGGTGGAAAAGCCCCAGTCGCCCTGCAGGAGCCCGCAGTAGCGCGGCGCGTTCGCCCTGTCCTCGGCGCGGTCGACGCAGCGGCCGCGCAGCGTGCCGTCAGCCTCGGTGTTGGTCCAGCCGGGCACCACGCCCAGCCATTCGCCGTAGCGCACGAGGACCGGGCGACCATAGCCGTTGCGCTGGATCCAGCTTTCGACCTCGGCATCGGTCATCCGCGCCGACGCTTCGGATTTGGCCAGGGTCTCGAGCTTGGGGGGAAGGTTGGTGAGATAGAAGACCACGAAGGTCAGGCAGATCGCCGTCAGGAAGAGCAGGCCCAGCCTGCGCAACAGAAACATCAGCATGGGTCACCCTTGCCTGGCGGCGGCTTGACGTCCGGGAGAGGGTCGGGGAGGCCGAGCGGCCTCCCCGGATCGTGGATCACGCGTCCACCCACCACTTGTAGTGGTGATGCTCGAACGTCGGGTGCATGTCCGCGCCGTGCACGCTGTCCTTGTAGTGGCGGTAGATCGACCGCCAGTAGGGTTGGATCAGGACGCCGTCGTCCTGCATCCGCTTCTCGATCTTGGCCATTACCTCGCGCCGCTTGTCGGCGTCGGCGATCGCCATTGCCTCGGCAAGCAGGCTGTCGAACTCGGCGCTGGCATAGGCCGTCTCGTTCCAGGCGACGCCCGACTTGTAGGCGAGCGCCAGCACCTGCACGCCGAGCGGACGCATGTTCCATTCGGTCGCCGAGAACGGGTACTTGGTCCAGTCGTTCCAGAAGGTCGAGCCGGGCAGGATCGTCCGCTTGATGTTGATGCCCGCGTCGCGCATCTGCGCGGCGACGGCGTCGCAGGTCTGGGCCTGCCAGCTGTCGTCGAGCGAGATAAGCTCGAACTCGGTGTCGCCCGCGCCGGCGGCGTCGAGCGCGGCCTTGGCCGCGGCCGGATCGACCGTCAGCGGCGGCAGTTCGGCATATTCCGGGTGAATCGGGCAGACATGGTGGTTCTCGGCCGGCGAGCCGAGGCTGGCATAGCCGAGTTCCAGCACCACCGCGTTGTCGACCGCCATTTGCAGGGCCTTGCGGACCTCGACGTTGTCGTAGGGCGCGGAGGCCTGGTTGAAGCGGACCGCGATGGTGGCGGCCGTGATCGCCTCGGACTTGGACCAGCCGTCGAGATTGTCGAACACCTCGACGAAGTCGCCGTCGGTCCGGTAGGTGGCGTCGATCTCGTCCGACGAGGCGGCGGCGAAGAAGGCGGCCGGGTCGGTGCCGAGGTCGATATACTCGATCCGCTCGAGGTACGGGCCGCCATAGACGGCGGTGCCCCACCAGGTGTGGTCGGGATTGCGGACCAGGACCTGCTTGACGCCGACGTCGTTGGTTTCGGGCATGTAGGCGCCGGTCCCGATCGGGTTGGTCGAAAGATCGCCGCCGTCATAGGACTGGTGCACCACCGCGGCCGGGTAGTCGGCCATGCCCGGGATCAGCGTGATGTCGGGCGCGGCCAGCGTCAGCTTGACGGTCAGCGGGTCGACCACGGTGATCGCGTCGTCGCGCGCCATCTTGGTCGCCTCGTCCGAGAGCGAGGCCATGCGGCTGGCCATCGAGTTGCCCTCGACGTTGCCGTCGCACCAGCGCTTGATGTTGAAGGCCACGTCCTCGGCGGTGAAGTCGTCACCGTTGTTCCACTTCACGCCCGGGCGGACGTGCAGCACGTACTCGGTCGCGTCGTCGTTGGTTTCCCAGCTTTCGACCAGCATGCCGCGGAACGAGCCGTCGGAATTGTACTCGACCAGGTAGTCAAGCCAGCCACGGGCGAAGTTGGCAAGTTCCGACCAGTCCCACAGGCGCGGATCCTTCAGCGCCTTGGTTTCCATGTTCATCCGCAGCGTGCCGCCTTCGACCGGGGTCATCTGAGCGTGCGCCGGCGTGGCAAGGCCGAGGGCGCGGTAGGCGGCTCTGGCCAACACGCCGAGCGCGGTCGCGCGGGTCAGGAACTCGCGGCGGCTCAGCCGGCCGGCCTTGCATTCGTCGGCATACATGGCCACCGCTGGATGTAGCGAATGGCCGTCCTGCGTCTCTTGGGTCATAAATCGTCTCCCTGTGGTGTTCTTTGGACTTTGCGAGCGTCGCGCCCGGTTCTTCCGGTTCGAAGCTCGGCCCTCGTCTCTTTCCGCCATTCCGCACCAGTTTCCCTGATGCGTCAACGTACGCTTTCGGCGGTTTTCCAGCGGAAAACGACATCTCCGCCGGTAAGTTTGTTGTGCGCGCAGTCAACTGCCTTTTGGACCGGGGATCAACCGGCTGGGGGGAATTTCTTCGTGACCGGGTCAGCCGGCGCGGCGGAAGGCGGTGGGCGTCTTGCCGATCTTGGCCTGGAAGGCGCGGCTGAAATAGGCGGCCGAGCCGAAGCCCAGTGCCTCGGCGATGTCCTGGACCGGGATCTTCGTCTCGGCGAGCAGGCGGCGCGCCTCGAAGAGCTGGCGGTCGTGCAGGATGGCCGAGGCCGGCCGTCCGCAGGTCTGGCGGCAGACGCGGGAAAGGTGTGTCGGCGTCACGCCCAGTTCGGCCGCATAGTCGGCCAGCGTCTTGCCGGTGCGGAAGTCGCTTTCGACCTTCTCGGTGAAGGCGCGGGCAAGCCGGACCGAGGCCTTGGGGCGGGTGTCCTTGTCGCCGCCTTCCTCGCGCTCGATCTCGCGTTCGAGCCAGACCGAGAGCAGGCCGAGATGATGCCGGATGGCGCGCGCGCGGCCCGGGCGCTCGCCCTCGAGCTCCTTCTGGATATTGTCGAGCTGGACCGCCATCTCGCCCTGCGGAATGACGTCGCGGATGCGCAGGTGGACGATCCGGTCGGGCAGCTTGAGATCGGTGCCGGCGGGCAGGAAGAGCGCGGTGCCGTGGACCTGGTGGCCGAGATCGAAGGCATGCATCGTGCCGGCCGGCAGGAAGATGAGGTTGTGGGCGCCGTAGCCGCGCGTGACACCGCCCGCCGTTATCCGGCCCTGTCCGCGGGTGAACCACAGGATCAGCGGGGTCGAATAGCTCCGCATCGCCTCGACCCGCCACTTGCCGCCCTGGGCAAGTCGGGGAATGGCGACCATGCGGATCAGCGGCAGGTCGGGCGCGTGGTCGGTGATGGCCATCGGGGCAGCTCCGGTAGCTCAGGATTTGCACGAACCTGCCACGTCAAAGCCCTTGAGATAAAGCAAAAAACTTATC
>JBNLCA010000128.1:0-7938 GCA_050303575.1 Paracoccaceae bacterium | reverse complement strand
CGCTGCTTCTGCGCGTCGGTGCCGAAGCGGATCAGGACAGGGCCGATCATGTCGGTGTTGAAGGGCAAAGGCGGCGGCACGGCATTCAGTTGCAGTTGTTCCAGCCAGAGATGTCGCCTGACCCCCGTCCAGCCCTTGCCGCCCCATTCCTCGGGCCAGTGCGGGATGGCGAGGCCGACCTCGTGGAGTGCCTTCTGGCTGGCGACGAAGTCGGCTTTCTCAAGCTCGCGGTCGCGGCGCATCTTCTCGCGCGGACCCTCGGGCACCACGCGCCGGATCGTGGCCGCGATCTCGTCGCGGAAGGCGCGGTCTTCGTCGCTGAGAAGATGCTGCATGGCGGCCTCTAGAGGTTGGGCAGGAAGGTCACGAAGGCGGGGAAAAGGACCATGAGAAGGATCACGACAAGGTCGGCAAGGATGAAGAGCGTCACGCCCCTGAAGACACCGCCCATCGTGACATGGTCCTGCGCCACCGAGCGGATGACGAAGACGTTCATCCCGAAGGGAGGCGAGATCATGCCGACCTCGAGCAGCTTGACGAGGAGGACGCCGAACCAGACGAGGTCGATCCCCTGCGCCTGGAAGAGCGGCAGGAGGATCGGCAGCGTGATCAGCATCGCCCCGAACGGTTCGAGGAACATGCCGAGGACGAGGTAGATCAGGATGACGACGAGCATCAGGCTGAAATAGCCGAGCTCGGTCGCCTGCACCGCGCCCGAGATCGCCGAGGCGACGCCGGAGAGGCCGAGGAACTTGGTGAACATCACCGCGCCCGCGCCGACGATGAAGAGTGCCGCGCAGGTGCCGAGCGTTTCGAGTAGCGCCGGGCGGAAGGTCGCCCAGGTCAGCCGGCCGGCGAACCAGGCGATGGCGATGGCGCCCGCCGCGCCGACGGCGCCTGCCTCGGTCGCGGTGAAGAACTTGCCGAAGAGGCCGCCGAGGATGAGGACGATCAGGACGGCGAGCGGGATGACGTCGCGCATGGCGGCGCCAAGGTCGAAGGGCGTCTCGGCGGGCGGCGTCGGCGGGATGATGTCCTTGCGGGTCAGGGCGACCGCGATGACCACGACGCAGTAGGAGAAGGCGGTGAGGAGGCCGACCGAGACGCCGCCGAGGAAGACCTTGGTGACCGAGGTCTCAGCGAAGACGCCGTAGATGATCATCAGGATCGAGGGCGGGATCAGCGCGCCGATGGTGCCGCCCGCCGCCAGGATGCCGGCGGCGAAGCTGGGACGGTAGCCGGACTTGATCATCTCGGGGATGGCGATCCGGCCCATCGTGGCGGCGCAGGCGATGGACGAGCCCGAGACAGCGGCGAAGCCGGTGCAGGCGAAGATGCCGGCAAGGCCGAGGCCGCCCGGAATTTTCCTGAGCGCCGCGCGGCACATGTCGAAAAGGCCGACGGTGAGGCCGGTATAGTAGGTGACGAAGCCCATCAGGAGGAACATCGGCACCGCCGAGAGGGTCCAGTTGGCGACGAACTCGTAGGGCGTGGACGACAGGATCCCGACGGCGGGCGAGAGGCCGAGCATCCACCAGATGCCGGTGAAGGACACGAGGATCAGCGTCACCGCGATCGGCACCTGGAGGGCCAGAAGGACGATGACGGCAAGAAGGCCGACGAAGCCGGTCTCGACGCTCATGGCCGGGCGGGCTCGTCGGCAAGGACGGCCGGGTCGCGGCCGGCCATCAGGAGGCCGGCCGAGGTGGCGGCGACGACGAAGGCGAGCGCGAAGGCGACGGGCAGGAAGAAGTAGCCCGGCCAGACGACAAGCGCCGTGTTGAGCGACATCACGAAGGTGCCCGAGCGGAACTCCTTCATCGCCTCGGCCCAGGTGGTCCAGGCGAGGATGCCGTAGGCGAGCGCGCAGAGAAGCTGGCCGAGGATGGCGTTGAGCCAGCCGATGCGGCCGGTGAAGAGCGAGCCGAGGAGCTCGGCCTTGATCATCTGGCCGCGGCGGATGGCCCAGGGCAGCGCGAGGAAGCCGACGGCCACCATGTCGTAGCGCGAGACGATCTCGATGGTGCCCGGGACCGGCAGGCCGAAAAGCTCGCGCAGGAAGACGTCGACGGGGATGTGGACCATCATGGCGAGGATGCCGACCGCACCCAGGACGGCGAGCGCGTCGGTCGTCAGCTTGAGTGCCCTGATCACGAAAGGCCCCTCCCCGGGCGGAACGGGGGGCGGGCGGCCGCCCCCCGGGTCACGTCACATGCCGTAGGTCGACATGTCGATCTTGTCCCAGACCTCGGACTGGATCCTGGCGGCGACCGCGGCCGGGTCCTCGCCGGTCTCGGCGACGATGCCTTCCCACTTGGCGATCAGTTCCTGGAAGCGGGCGATCTTCGCCTCGGCGTCCTGGATGCCATAGGTATCGGCGGCGTAGGTGACGACCGCGGCGGGTTCGGCCGCGAGGAACGCGGCGTAGGCGTCGGTCAGCGAGGCGTCGGGCTCGATCATCTCGATGCCGGCGGCCTTGGCCGCCTCGGTTGCCTTGGCCGGACGGTCATAGGCCCAGTCCTGGGTGAAGTCGGCGCCGGCACGGTTCGCGGCCGAGATGACGGCGGCGCGTTCCTCGGCCGACAGGTCGGCCCAGACGCCGGACGACAGCGTCATGTTCGAGGTGCAGTGATAGGTGCCGATCTTCAGGAGCGTGACGTCCTTGACGAGGTCGACCAGCCGGAAGGCGAGAAGGTCGTTGATCGAGGCCATGGTACCGTCGATCGTGCCCTGGCTCATCTGCTCGAACGTCTCGGTCACGGGGATCGCGACGGGCGCCGCGCCCATCGCCTCGGCGAAGCGCGAGAAGGGCGAGCCGCCCGAGCGCAGGCGCAGGCCCGCCATATCGGCCGCGGTGTTCACCGGCCTCGTCGTCAGGATGAAGTAGGGATCGGACGAGCCCGAGCCGGTATAGACCATGCCGGCGGCCTTGAACTCGGCCTGGCAGTCGGCACAGGTGGCGATGTACTCGGTCGCCGCCGCCGCCATCGCGTAGGGATTCTTGCCGAGCGAGGCGAGGTCACCCAGGAGCGCGGAGTTCGGCAGGTCGGCCGGGTAGTAGAGCGGCAGGATGTTCCCGACCTCGGTCACGCCGGACTGAAGCGATTGCTTCATGTTGCCGACGTTCACCACCTCGACGCCGACCAGCGCCGTGCCGAGCGCGCCGTTCGTTCCCTCGGAAAGGTAGGCGCCGAACTTCTCGTACATCGGGAAGGCGGGGTGCGCCGGCGGGGCGCCGGGCGAGACGCGCAGGTCGCGCGCTTGGGCAACGCCGCCAGCCAGAAGGGCCGCCACGGCAATCGTGGTCAAGAGCTTCATGTTTTCCTCCCAGTGAGCTCATTCTTCTGCGGCCAAACGGCCGATGACACTCATCACAGTCCCAGCAGGCGCCGCGCGTTCTCCTTCAGGATCTTCGGCCGCACGGCCTCCTTGATGTCGAGCTTGTCGAACGCGTCGAGCCAGCGGTCGGGCAGGATCGCCGGCCAGTCCGAACCGAAGAGCACCCGGTCCTGCAGGAGCGAGTTGGCATAGCGGACGAGGATCGGCGGGAAGTATTTCGGCGACCATCCGCTAAGGTCGATCCAGCAATTGTGCTTGTGGGTGGCGACCGCGAGCGCCTCTTCCTGCCAGGGGAAGGACGGGTGCGCCATGACGATCTGGGTGTCGGGGAAGTCGGCCGCGACCTGGTCGAGATGCATCGGGTTGGAATATTTCAGCAGCATCCCCATGCCGCCGTGCATCCCCGCCCCCACGCCGGTCTGGCCGGTATGGAAGAGCATCGGCACGCCCATGTCGGCGATCGCCTCGTAAAGCGGGTAGGCCATCCGGTCGTCGGGATAGAAGCCCTGCATCGTCGGGTGGAACTTGAAGCCGCGGATGCCGTGGTTGGTGACGAGGTCGCGCGCCTCGCGTGCGCCCTTCTTGCCCTTGGCGGGGTCGATCGAGCCGAACGGGATCAGGATGTCGTCGTTCTGCGCGCAGAGATCGGCCATCTCGTAGTTGTCGTAGCGGCGGAAGCCAGTCTCGCGCTCGGCATCGACGGCGAAGATGACCGCGGCGATGTTCAGCTCGCGGTAACGCGCGGCGGTCTCGGGGATGGTTGGCGGATGCGGGAACGGCGACTTGAAATAGGCCGTCATACCGGCCTGGAAATCGTCGTAGCCATCATCGCCGTGGGTGCCGCAGGGTTCCTCGGCGTGGGTGTGAATGTCGATGGCACGAACCTTGTCGAGATCAACCGGCATCGGTGTCCTCCCATCCGATCACGCGCTTGAGAAGGTGGACGAGCTGCGCGTGCTCCTCGCGCGAGAGCATCGAGAGGACCTCGCGATCCATGTCCTCCATTTTCGGCCGCAGTTCGGCCGTGAGCCGCTTGCCCTTCGTCGTCAGGCGCAGCATCACCGCGCGGCGGTCTTCCTTGGGCACGACGCGCTCGACAAGGCCGCGCTCCTCGAGCGAGCGGATGAGCTTGGTCATGCGCGGCCACTTGATCTTGAGCGCGTCGGCGATCTCGCCTTGCCGGGCCTGGGGGTTCTGCGCCACGAGCGTCATCACCGTGAACTCGGCGAGGCCGACGGGCGGCGACTCGGGCCGGTTGAAGATCCGCTCGAAGGCGGTGAGCTGCGCGATCCGCATCAGGAAGCCGGCGGTATGTCCCAGCTCGCCAAGCTCGAGGCCGGGCGCGGCGGTGGTCCTGGACCCGGCGTCGCGCATCACGATCCGGGCCGCGCCAGCGGCGCCGCGCGTTTCTCGAGAAAGTCGCGCAGCCGCTCGGTCGCCTCGGGCGTCGACTGGGCGAAGGCGGCGATCATCGATTCGAAGAACAGCCCCTCGTCGTAACCCGCCTGCGCGATCCTCGGGATGGCGTTGATGATCGCGTAGTTCGACATGGGCGCGTTTGTGACGGTCTGGCGGGCCAGTTCCATCGCCTTCTCGACCGCCCTGCCCTTCGGCGTGAGGTAGGTGACGATGCCGATCCGTTCGGCTTCCTCGGCCGAAAGCACACGGCCGGTGAGCATCAGGTCCATCATCCGGTGCGGCCCCATCAGGCGCGCCACATAGACCGAGCCCGATCCGCCGACGAAGATGCCGCGCTGGCCCTCGGGCAGCGCGAAGAAGGCGGTCTCGTCGCAGATGCGCACGTGGCTGACCGAGGCGAGTTCAAGCCCGCCGCCGATCACCCCGCCATGCAGCGCCGCGAAGTACGGAACGCGGCCGTTGCGGATGCGCTGGAAGACGCGATGCCACGAGCGCGAGCCCTCGATGCACTCCATCGGCGCGCGGACGGTCTGTTCGGAAAGGTCGAGGCCGGCGCTGAAATGCTCGCCCTCGCCCGAGAGGACCACCGCCTTCGCCTCGGCGTCGGCGCGTTCCACGATCTCGGCGAACTCGGCGATCATCGCATCGCTGAGCGCGTTGCGCTTTTCCGGACGCACCAGGCGCACATGCGCCACGCCGCCGTCCAGGGCGTAGTCGATCAGTGGCATGACTCCTCCCGTATTCCCGTGCGAGACTGTGCCTTGCAAACGAGATAGTTTGCAAGTGAATTGTTTTCGTTTACACCCGGAGAGGCGGCTGGAGGCCGAAAGGGAGGACGCATGGAACAGGACTGGCGGACCGCGCCGATGCGCGCGGCGGTCTTCATCAAGCACCGGCCGCAGATCACCCGTGCTCCCGACGGGACCATCTATGTGGCGGACGAATCGGAGCTGCCGCCCTACGACGCACGGACGACGGATGCGCTGGTCCGCTGGGCCGGCGAGGACCCGGACGCGCTGTTCCTGGCGGACCGCAAGACGGACGCGGGATGGCGGAAGGTTTCCTATGGCGGGATGCTGGAGCGGGTGCGGCGGCTGGGACAGGCGCTTCTCGATCTCGGGCTTTCGGCCGAGCGGCCCTTGGCGATTCTCTCGGGCAACGACATCGACCACGCCGCGCTGATGCTGGCGGCGATGCATGTCGGCATTCCGTCGGCCGCGATCTCGCCCGCCTATTCGACGATGGGCGGCACGCACAACCGGCTGCGCGACTGTTTCGCCGCGGTGACGCCGGGCGCGGTCTATGTCGCCGATCCCGGCCCGGTGGCGGCGGCGCTGGAGGCGGTGGCGTCCGGCCTGCCGGTGTTCTCGGACCGGGGCGGGCACGGGACGCGGCCGCTGGCCGAGCTCGACGCGGTCGAGCCCACGGGCGCGGTCGAGGCGGCGAACGCGAAGGTGACGGGCGAGACGGTGGCGAAGTTCCTCTTCACCTCGGGCTCGACCGGGTCGCCCAAGGCGGTGCCGAACCACCACGCGATGATCACCGCCGCGCAGGGGATGATCCGCGAGTGCTTCGCCTACATGAAGGACGAGCGGCCGGTGGTGCTGGACTGGGCGCCGTGGCACCATACCGCGGGCGGCAACCACGTCTTCTTCATGACGCTGATGAACGGCGGCGAGCTCTGGGTCGATGACGGCCGCCCGACACCGGCCGACACGCCGAAGACGGTGAGGAACCTGCGCGAGGTGCGCCCGACCTGGTATTTCAACGTGCCGGCCGGCTTCGACGCGATCATCCCGTTCCTGGAAAAGGACGCCGAATTCCGCGAGGCCTTCTATAGCCGGATCAAGATGCTCTGGTATGCCGGCGCCTCGCTTGGCCAGCAAAGCTGGGACAAGCTCGAGAGCATGGCGGTCGAGACGATCGGCGCGCGGGTGCAGATCGGCACCGGCCTTGGCGCGACTGAGACCGGCCCCGGCGCGCTCTTCTGTACCTGGCCGCAGGAGATGGCGGGCAATGTCGGCCTGCCGGCACCGGGCTGCACGCTGAAGCTCGTGCCGATGGAGGGCCATTACGATGCCCGCGTGAAGGGGCCTAACATCATGAAGGGCTACTGGCGGCGGCCCGACCTCGACCCGTTCGACGAGGAGGGATTCTACAAGTTCGGCGACGCGCTGAAGCCGGTCGATCCGGATGATTTCGCGCAAGGGTTCAAGTTCGACGGGCGGACGGCCGAGAACTTCAAGCTGACGACCGGCACCTGGGTGGTGACGGGCGCGCTGAGGACAGCGGCGGTGAACCATTTCGGTCGCCATGTCCGCGACCTGGCGCTGACCGGGCCGGACCGGCCGTTCCTTGGCGCGCTGGTCTTTCCGCCCGCGCCCGAGAAGGCGGACGATCCCGAGTGGCGGGCCGAGCTGGCCGTGCTTCTGAAGAGCCTTGCCGCGAAGGCGACGGGCTCGTCGAACCGGATCCAGCGGGTGCTGGTCATTCCCGACGTGCCGCAGATGTCGGCGGGCGAGGTGACCGACAAGGGGAGCCTGAACCAGCGCGCCGTGCTGGCGCACCGGTCAGACCTGGTGGACGAGCTTTACGCCGGGTCCGAACGAACCATCGATATCAGGGGCTGAGCCATGGATCTGAACGGACTTTCGACGCTGGTCACCGGTGGCGGCTCGGGCCTTGGTGCCGCGACGGCCGAGTTCTTGGCCGGCAAGGGCGCGAAGGTTGCCATTGTCGACCGCAACGGCGAGGCCGCGACGGAGGTAGCCGCCCGGATCGGCGGCATTGCCTGCCCGGCCGACGTGACGTCCGAGGCGGACGTCAGTGCCGCGCTCGACGCGGCCGAGGCGGCGCATGGGCTGCCGCGCGCCATCGTCCAGTGCGCCGGGATCGCGACGGCGGGGCGCGTGGTCGGACGCGAGGGGCCAATGCCGCTGGCCGACTTCACACGGACCATCGGCGTGAACCTGACCGGCAGCTTCAACGTGCTGCGGCTGGCCGCGAACCGGCTCTCGGCGGCCGAGCCCTTGCCGACCGGCGAGCGCGGGGCCGTCGTCATGACGGCGTCGGTCGCCGCCTACGACGGGCAGATCGGCCAGGCGGCCTATGCCGCGTCGAAGGGCGGCATCGTCGCGATGACGCTGCCGATCGCACGGGAACTCGCCCAGTTCGGGATTC
>JBNLCA010000127.1:0-4138 GCA_050303575.1 Paracoccaceae bacterium | reverse complement strand
CGCGCACCGGCTTGGCTCGCATGTCCACGTCGGACAGACGACCTGATCCGATCTGACCTCTAGGAAACGGCGGCCCGCCCGGGCCGCCCGTCGGTGTCAGTCGACCGCCTTGGCAAAGGCGGTGCGATAGATCGCCGAGAGACTCGACAGGCTGGCCTCGGCCGGCCCCATCCGCACGACATCACCTCCGAACCGGCCGACCGCGGTCAGCGTCACGCCTGCCGCGTTGGCGGCGATGTTCAGTGCCTCGGCCTGGTCCATCGACGCGGCGACGAGGTAACGTGCCTGGTCCTCGCCGAACAGCTGTCCCGCATCGCCGCTCTCCAGCGTCACGCCGATCCCGGCGCCCTCGGCCATCTCGAAGGCGGCAAGCGCCAGGCCGCCGTCCGAAAGGTCCGTCGCGGCGGCGACGAGCTTGCGGTTGGCCCGCAGGAATTCGCCGTTCTTCCGTTCCGACGCCAGGTCGACCGGCGGCGCACCGCCGTCCTCGCGGCCGAACATCTCGGCCAGAAGCGCCGACTGTCCGAGGTGGCCCGTGGTCTCGCCGATGACCAGCGCCACCATTCCGGCGGCCGGCCGGCCGGCGATCAGATCGTCCTCGGACTTCAGGATGCCCACCGCGCCGATGGTCGGGGTCGGCAGGATGCCGGTCCCGTCGGTCTCGTTGTAAAGCGAGACGTTGCCCGAGACGATCGGCATGTCGAGCGCCGCGCAGGCCGCGCCGATGCCTTTGATCGCGCCGACGAACTGGCCCATGATCTCGGGCTTCTCGGGGTTGCCGAAATTCAGGTTGTCGGTCGAGGCGAGGGGGAGGGCGCCCACCGCCGTCAGGTTGCGATAGGCCTCGGCCACCGCCTGCTTGCCACCCTCGAACGGGTTCGCCTTGACGTAGCGCGGCGTGACGTCCGAGGTGAAGGCGAGCATCTTGCCGGTGTCGTGCACCCTGACGACGCCCGCGCCGGCGCCGGGGGTCAGCACCGTGTCGGCCATGACCTGGGAATCGTACTGTTCCCACACCCAGGCCTTGTGCGCGTAGCCGGGCGACGAGATGAGCGCCGTCAGGGCGGCGATGGGGTCGATATCGGGAACGTCGGCAAGGGCAGGGGGCGCAGGCGTCTCGACCCAGGGCCGGTCGTATTCCGGCGCGGTCGAACTCAGCTGGCTCAGCGTCAGGTCTGCCTTCACCTCGTTGCCGTGCAGGATAAGGAACCTGTCCTCGGCGATGGTTTCGCCGACCACGGCGAAATCGAGGTCCCACTTGTCGAAGATCGCCTTCGCCTCGGCCTCCTTCTCGGGCTTCAGCACCATGAGCATCCGCTCCTGGCTTTCCGAAAGCATCATCTCGTAGGCGGTCATGTTCTCTTCGCGCACCGGAACGCGGTCGAGGTTCAGCTTGATGCCCAGCTTGCCCTTGTCGCCCATCTCGACAGCCGAGCAGGTCAGACCCGCCGCGCCCATGTCCTGGATCGAGATGACGGCGCCCGAGGCCATCAGTTCCAGGCACGCTTCCAGAAGCCGCTTCTCGGTGAAGGGGTCGCCGACCTGAACGGTGGGGCGCTTTTCCTCGATCGTGTCGTCGAACTCGGCCGAGGCCATGGTCGCGCCGCCAACGCCGTCGCGGCCGGTCTTGGCTCCGAGGTAGACGACCGGCATGCCGACGCCCGAGGCGGCCGAGTAGAAGATGCTGTCGGTGTCAGCGAGTCCCGCCGCGAAAGCATTCACCAGGCAGTTGCCGTTGTAGCTGCGGTGGAAGCGCACCTCGCCGCCCACGGTCGGCACACCGAAGGCGTTGCCGTATCCGCCGATCCCCTCGACCACGCCCTTGACCAGATGCGCGGTCTTCGGGTGCGACGGTTCGCCGAAGCTCAGCGCGTTCATCGCCGCAATCGGACGCGCGCCCATGGTGAAGACGTCGCGCAGGATGCCGCCGACGCCGGTCGCCGCGCCCTGGTGCGGCTCGATATACGAGGGGTGGTTGTGGCTCTCCATCTTGAAGATGACGGCCTGGCCGTCGCCGATGTCCACAACGCCGGCGTTCTCGCCTGGCCCGCAAATCACCTGCGGGCCCGAGGTCGGCAGGGTGCGCAGCCATTTCTTCGACGACTTGTAGGAACAATGCTCGTTCCACATGGCCGAGAAGATGCCGAGCTCGGTGAATGTGGGCTCGCGTCCGACGATCTGAAGGATACGCTGGTACTCGTCGGGCTTCAGCCCGTGCGCGGCCACCAGCTCGTCGGTGATCTTCGGCTCGTCCATCCCTGTCCCCTCACGGATTTCGCGCTTTCTAGGCGCCGGAGGCACGAGAGGGAAGGCCCCAATCGCAACGCCGGGCCCTTTCCGGACCCGGCGCTGAAACGAACATCAATCGTGACTGTCAGACGCTCAGTTGACGTTCGCGCCGACCATGGCGCGGAACTCGTCCGAGGTCATGGCAAGGTTGAGCTCGCCGTCGGCCGTGGCGTCGGCACCGACCTGGAAGCAGGCCCGCGTCGCGGTCGCCTCGATGTCAGCGGCGATCGCGGCGCACAGGACCTGCGTGCCGGTCTCGGCGTCCGAACGGACCTCGGTCACGACGCCGACCTGAACGTCGTCCGACGTCATGACCGTGTCGTCGATGAACTCGCTGTCCGGCGTCGGGGTCAGCATCTCGTAGTCGGGAAGCGTCGCCTCGGCCATGGCCGAACCGGCGGTGCCGGCGGTCGCCGCGGCGCCCGAGGTGGTCGCCGAAGCGTCGGCCGAGACATCGCCGTTGACCGCAGCCGTCAGCGGGCCGGTCTCGGCGCCCACCATCACGGACGTATCGCCGCCGATTTCCAGCGCGGCGGCCGGAAGGGCCACAGCGGCGGCAACCGCGGTCGAGGCGAGAAGGGTACGAAGGGACATCGTGTCTGCTCCTGTTGAGTTGGTTTTTTGCCCTGTCGCAACCAGAACGTGCTCGGACCGCGCCTGTTCCGCAGGGAACCCGGAAAACACTGTTTCGGCACGGACCCGCCGCCGCGCCGGGCACCGTTGCCGAAAATTCTTCGCGCGATGTCGAAATGCCGACGCGCCGTTCGTCCTTGCAATGTCCGGGCTTGCAAAGCCGCGGGTCACGGACGGAAGCTGATCAACGGAAGAGGACACGCAATGCAGTATATCGCGCTCATCTACTACGATCCCGAGAAGGCCCCGCAATCCGGCTCGAAGATGAACGACGCCTACATGGACTATACCCGTCGCCTGATGGAGGCAGGGGTCATGAAGGGCGGTGACGCACTTCAGGCGCCCTCGACGGCCACGACGGTGAGGGTCCGGGGCGGCAAGACCGAAACCATGGACGGTCCCTTTGCCGAGACCAAGGAGCAACTCGGCGGCTACTATATCTTCGACTGCGCCAATCTCGACGAGGCGCTGAACTGGGCCGCGCAGATTCCGGGCGCCCAGATCGGCAGCATCGAGGTGCGCCCGCTCATGATCTTCGAGAAAGGGTAAGCGATGAAGTATCTTCTGCTGCTTTACGGGAACGAGGCCGCGGCGCCCGAGCCGGGAACGCCGGCGTTTGACGCCATGATGCAGGGTTATGCGGATTTCGGCGCGCTTCTCGAACGTGACGGAGTGTCGTTCGAGGGCGAGGCACTCGAAAGTGTCGCGACAGCGACCTCGGTGCGGCGTCGGTCCGGGAAGGTCGAGACGATGGATGGCCCCTTCGCCGAGACCAAGGAGCAGCTCGGCGGCTATTACCTGATCGACGTCCCCGATCTCGAGACCGCTTTGCGCTATGCGGCGCACATCCCGGCCGCCGACGACGGCACGGTCGAGGTCCGGCCGATCATGGACGTCTCGGGCCTTCTGCCCGACGCCGGCTGACATGGACGCGGCCCCGGTCCTCGATCGCCTCCTGCGGTCCGACCGGGGCCGTATCCTCTCGGTGCTCATCGCCGATCTGAGGGATTTCGACCTTGCCGAGGAGGCGCTGAGCGAGGCCATAGAAAGCGCCGTCATCCACTGGGGCAGGGCGGGCGCACCCGCAAGCGCCGCCGGCTGGCTCCTGACCGCCGCACGGCGGAAGGCCATCGACCGGATACGGCGGACCCGGCGGTTCGCGGCCCGCACCGCCGACCTCGCGATCCTCGCCCGCGCTGACGAGGACGCCCGCGCC
>JBNLCA010000126.1:0-8132 GCA_050303575.1 Paracoccaceae bacterium | reverse complement strand
TTGTTGTATTCCTGGATGCCGTCCCACTCGTGGCCGGTCGTCTCGACCTCGGCCTTGTGCTGTTGCGGTGCCTTGCTCATGTCCTCGCCTCCGTATCAGGGGCAGGTTTGTCTTCGTGCCGGAACGGGATGCCGGCGATGTCGCGGTGCGTCTCGCGGCTGCCGGGGCGGAAGGCCCAGACCACGACGCCGACGAACACCGCGAAGAGCATCAGCAGCATCCAGCTGTCGGCGAACTCGCGCAGGAAGGAGTAATGTTCCATCTCTCCCTCCCCTACCGGCTGGCCACGGCTTCGAAAGTCGAGAAGTCGACCAGCGTGCCCAGCATCTGAAGGTAGGCGATCAGTGCGTCCATCTCGGAGATGCCGGCGCGGCCATCGAAATTCCGCACCTGCGCCTTGGGATAGCGCGCCAGAAGCCCATCGAAATCGCCGAACGGATCGACCTGCACCGCGAAGTCCTTCTCCGCGTTCTCGATCATCTCGTCGGTGTAGGGCACACCCACCAGCGCGTTGGTCCGCATCAGATCGGCGATGTGGCCCGGCTCGAGCGACCGGTCGCGCAGGAAGCCGTACTTCGGCATCACGCTTTCGGGCACCACCGCCTGCGGGTCGGTCAGGTGGTCGACGTGCCATTCGTCCGAGTAGCGACCGCCAACGCGGGCAAGGTCCGGCCCCGTCCGCTTCGAGCCCCACTGGAACGGATGGTCGTACATCGATTCCGCCGCCAGCGAGTAGTGGCCATAGCGTTCGACCTCGTCCCGCATCGGGCGGATCATCTGGCTGTGGCAGACGTAGCAACCCTCGCGGATGTAGATGTCGCGCCCGGCGAGCTCGAGCGGCGAGTAGGGTCGCATCCCTTCGACCTTCTCGATCGTGTTCTCGAGGTAGAAGAGAGGCACGATCTGGACGAGGCCACCGATGGTCACCACCAGGAAGGCGAAGACCAGGAGGAGCGTCGCGTTGGTCTCGAGGATCTTGTGCTTGTCAAGGATAGCCATTCTCCGACCCTCCTATTCGGCCGGAGCCGCGACGGGCGTGTCGGCTTTCGCCGGAACGTTCCGCACGGTCATCCAGAGGTTATAGACCATGATCAGCGCGCCGCCGAGGTACATGACCCCGCCCAGTGCCCGGACCACATACATCGGGAACTTCGCGGCCACGGTGTCGGCGAACGAGTTCACCAGGAAGCCGTTGGCATCGACCTCGCGCCACATCAGGCCTTCCATGATGCCCGTGACCCACATCGCCGAGGCGTAAAGAACGATCCCGATGGTGGCGAGCCAGAAGTGCCAGCTGACGAGGCCGAGCGAGTAGAGGCGCTCGCGGTTCCACAGTTTCGGCGTCAGGAAGTAGAGCGCGCCGAAGGTGATCATGCCGTTCCAGCCAAGGGCACCGGAATGAACGTGGCCGATCGTCCAGTCGGTATAGTGGCTGAGCGAGTTGACCGCGCGGATCGACATCATCGGACCTTCGAAGGTCGACATGCCGTAGAAGCCGATCGAGATCACCATCATGCGGATGATCGGGTCGGTCCTGAGCTTGTCCCAGGCGCCCGAAAGCGTCATCAGGCCGTTGATCATGCCGCCCCACGAGGGCATCCACAGCACGACCGAGAACACCATGCCGAGCGTCGAGGCCCAGTCGGGCAGCGCGGTATAGTGCAGGTGGTGCGGGCCGGCCCAGATGTAAAGGAAGATCAGCGCCCAGAAGTGGATGATCGAGAGCTTGTAGCTGAAGACCGGCCGCTCGGCCTGCTTCGGCACGAAGTAGTACATCATGCCCAGGAAGCCCGCGGTCAGGAAGAAGCCCACGGCGTTGTGGCCGTACCACCACTGCACCATCGCATCCTGCACGCCCGAGAAGACCTGCACCGATTTGGACCCGAAGATCGAGACGGGGATCGACAGGTTGTTGACGATGTGCAGCATCGCGATCGTCACGATGAAGCTGAGGTAGAACCAGTTCGCAACGTAGATGTGCGGCTCGCGCCGCTTGATGATCGTGCCGAGGAAGGTGGCGAGATAGGCGACCCAGACCACCGTGATCCAGAGGTCGACGTACCATTCCGGCTCGGCATATTCCTTGGACTGGGTGGCCCCCAGCAGGTACCCGGTCGCCGCCAGCACGATGAAGAGCTGGTAGCCCCAGAAGACGAACCAGCCGAGGTTGCCGCCCCAGAGCCGCGCCGCGCTCGTGCGCTGCACGACGTAGAACGAGGTCGCGATCAGGGCGTTGCCACCGAAGGCGAAGATCACCGCCGAAGTGTGCAGCGGCCTTAGCTTGCCGAAGTTAGCGTAGCCCTGCGCCCATTCGAAGTTCAGCTCGGGAAAGGCGAGCTGGAAGGCGATGACCACGCCGACCAGGAAACCGACGACACCCCAGAAGGAGGTGGCGATCACCCCGGCCCGGACCACCGAATCGAAATAGCCCGTCTCGGCCGCCGGCTTGGGCTCGCCGGTATGGCGCACCGTCCACAGGAAAAGCCCGCCCGCCACCAGCATCACGATCACGGCGTGTACCTGGTAGGCGAGGTCGCGGGCGAAGTTTGCCGCAATGGCCGCGAAGAGCGCGACCAGTCCCAGCAAGATGATTTTCACCGTATCCCACATTTGCGCGGTCCCTCGTTCTTGCAGACCGACGCGACGCGCGCCGCCCGGCCTTGCCCGGATATCGCCCGGCGAGCGGCAGGAAGCCTTGATCCATATCAAGGGCGTTTTTTGCCCTCTCGGTGCATTCTGTCCGGGACATGCCACGCCGTTGTCCTGGCCGGTGAAGGTGGCGCGAGGAGGCAGTGAGATGAGCTACAAGAGCATACTGACCGTGGTGACGAGCGAGGCGTCGGTCGCCGCCGCGCTTGACGCGGCGACCGAGATGGCGCGGCGCGAGGAGGGGCATCTCGACATCCTCTGTCTCGGCATCGACCGCACGCAGACCGGCTACTACTACGCCGGCGCAAGCGCGGTGATCCTGCAGGAGACCCTGGACCGGGCGCAGAAGGACGCCGAGGCGATCGAGGCCGTCGTCAAGGAGAAGATGCAGGCCGAGGTGATCCCGTGGGGGACCGAATCGGCGGTGGCGCAGGTCGCAGGGGTCGCGCGTCTGGTCGCCGATCGCGCGCGGTTCGCCGACCTCGTCGTCCTGCCGCGCCCCTATGGCAAGGATCGCGGGATCGAGAACGAGGCGGTGATCGAGGCGGCACTCTTCGACGGGGACGCACCGGTCCTGATGGTGCCCGAGAGCGGCCTTCCCTCCGGCCTGGGTGGGCGCGTGGTCGTCGCCTGGAACGAAAGTGCCGAGGCGCTGGCGGCTGTCCGCAAGGCGATGCCGCTCCTGGCCCGGGCCGAGCTTGTCGATGTCACCATCATCGACCCGCCGCAGCACGGGCCGGACCGGTCCGATCCCGGCGGCCGGCTCAGCCAGATGATCGCCCGCCACGGCGTCCGGGCCGAGGTCTCGGTCCTTGCCAAGACGATGACCCGCGTCTCGGACGTGCTGCGCCGCCATGCGCTCGACCGGTCGGCGGACCTGGTGGTGATGGGCGCCTATGGCCACTCGCGATTCCGCGAGGCGATTCTGGGCGGGGCCACCCGCAACATGCTGGAAACCAGCGAACTTCCGGTACTTCTGGCGCACTGAGTGGGCGGAAAGGCGCCCGAAAGCGCATCGGCGGCGGCAATTTGTGCCGATCTCGCCACGGTCGGCGCGCTTCTTGAGCGATTTCAACCATAGCGTGCATCCCGTCCTGAACCTGTGGTATCCTGTAACCACTTCGGAATTCAGGGGGTTTTGGATGTTCCGAGTGGTGGGGAAAGTGCTTGCGCCTGCTGTCATCGCGATGGCGGCCGCATCGGCGCAGGCGCAGCAATTCTACGTCGGCGGCGGCCTTGCCTATGTGTCGGGAGAATCCGACTGGGGAAGCCCGACCGAGACGTCTGAACTCTCAACCGGAGCGGCCTCGATCATCGTGGGTCAGCGCTACGACCTGGCGAACAGTTTCTGGGCCATCGAAGCCAACGCGGACCTGACATTCGGCGCAGCGGCGGACCCAATCGGCCCGGAAGAATGCGGCGTGTCGGCCTCGGGCCCTTACCTGTGCGAGCACAAGGCGACGGTGCGGATTGTCGGCATCTACGGCCTCACCACGGCAAGCGGGCTCGATATCTTCGGATCGCTCGGCTACGGGGTCGTCTACGGTGACTTCGCCGATGACACCGCCTCCGTCGGCAGCGGCCATGTCGGTGGCGTCACGGCGGGGCTGGGCCTCGCGCGGGACATTGGCGCCGGCGCCGTGCGGGGCGAGCTGATCTACGACAATTTCACCAGCGCCAACCAGTCGGGCGGCTTCGAGTCCGACTACACCGCGACGACGGCGCGTGTCTCCTACATCATGAAGTTCTGAGCGCGGTCGCGCCGGCCTTCAGCGAGGCGCGGAACTCGGTCGGCGTCATGCCGGCGAAGTCGCGGAAGGCGGCGTTGAACGCGCTGGGCGAGGCGTAGCCGACGGCGTGCGCGATCTCGGTCACCGCGTCTGGCGTTTCGGCCAGCGCCTCGGTCGCTTGGATCATTCTCAGCCTCTGCCGCGCCGCCTGCCATGGCATCCCTAGCTCATCGGCAAACCGCCTGGCCAAGGTCCGGGGCGAGGAACCCGCCGCACGCGCCACATCGTCGAACGTCGCCTCGTCGGCGATTGCGGCCTCGGTAAGGGCCAGTGCCTTCCTGACCAGCGCACTCTGTCCCGAGGGGATCCAGGCCGGGCTCGGCCGGTCGGCCAGCCGCCGCACCAGCATCGCCAGCGTGTCGAACATCAGGCGCGCATCGCCGTCCTGGGGGTCCTCAGGCCCGAATGCGCGGCATTCCAGCACCAGTTCGCGGGCGAGCGGCGTCATGTCGAAGACGGTCAGCGGGTCCGCCGGCGCCGGGTAAGCGTCCGGTGCGAAGAGGACCGAGCAGCACAGGATCCGGTGCGCGATGGTGATCGTCAGCGGTTCGCCCGCCGCGATCAGCGCGGCGCGCGCCGGGGGCAGCGACCAGCGCCGCCCCTGCGCTTCCAGCCGCATCGTGCCCTCTGCCGCGTAGAGCAGGTAGTGACGGTCGAATGTCACCTCCTTTTCGACCTCGCGGCCGAACGCGCGGAACACACAGAAGGCGGGCAGGTCCATCGGATGCCTCACGTCGGGGCGGCAACCTCGCCGTAATAGCGCGTCGAGGGCTTGCCGACCATCAGCGGGAAGAGCTGGCCGCCGACCCTCTGAAAGAGCGGCGAAGCCTTGTAGGCCAGGAAGTCGGCCTCGGCCCGCCACTCATGTATCAGCGTGACCGTGCCGTTGCGGTCGGGATCGATCCGGACCTCGTAGCCGAGATTGCCCGGCATGTCCCGCACCCCGGGTGCCTCGGCCCGCAGCCCATCGAGTGCGGTGCCAAGATTTTCAGGCGCTGTCTCGAATTCCACGTGGACGACAAGCATGTGATTCTCCTTTTCCTTTCAACAAGCTATCGGATGACATCGGGGCGCGATTGGATATCCCGCCCGACCCGGGCCTCATGTCACCACGGCAGTTCCGCCGTGGAGTGAGCCCGATGAAAAGCAATCTCTCGATGCCCCATCTTCGCGCGATCGTTCCCTTTCTCGCCCTCATGGCCATGGCCGTCGCGGCCGGGTCCGCGAACCGGGATGTCCGCGTGGACGACGGCCTGACCGGGTCCGTCCGGATCGCCGCGCTCCTCGGCAACGGTTCGGGGATCGCACTCTCCCGCTGACCCCGGACCGGTCGCGCGGGCCACGCAGTAGGCGTGGCTCGTGCGGCGCGGCGGTCCCTCGGCGAACCCGCGATGGGCCAGGCAGCGCAGGCCCGCGGCGCCGAGGGCCGTCAGAATTTCCTCCGGCCGGCGGCTGACGTGCCGCCACTTCGGCCAGATGAGCACGTTGCACCAGTGCGGACGGGTGTGCACGAGGATCATCCGCCCGCCCGGGGACAACGCCGAAGCCAGGACCGTGAGCGGCGCGGCAAGGTCGGCGAAATGGTCGAGAACATGGGCGCAGAGGATCAGGTCGTGGCGGCCGACCTCATCGCCGATGCCCGCCTTGAGGTAATTCGCCCGGCTCGCCAACCGCGCGCGGGCCGCGGCAAGCATCGCCGCGGACGGATCAGCCAGCGTCAGGCCTTCGGGCGCGCCATGGACGTCCAGGTAGGCGGCCGCGAAGGCTCCGCCGCCACACCCGATATCCAGAACCCGCTCACCGGGCGCCGCCCAGTCCGCGACGAGCCCGCGATAGGCCGCGTCATAGCCAAGCCGTTCCATGCTGCGACCCCAGCGCGGGGCGGCGCGGTCGTAGGCGAAGGCTCTGTTTCGGCTCAGAGGGATCATCGGGACACTCCGGTTCGCCCACCGAGTTATACCGTCCGCGACCACCCCGCTTTCGCGCAGATGTCAAAGATGCGCTGCATCCTGCCAAAGTCGCGAGGGTGGCCCCGGCGCGGCGGATGCGCTAGGACGGCCCCCCGAACGAAGGAGGCGCGGATGACCAGCTTTCCGAACTACGGCCGGATCGACGGCCCCATCGTCATGATCGGCTTCGGCTCGATCGGGCGCGGCACGCTGCCACTGATCGAACGGCATTTCGACTATGACGCGAAGAAGGTGGTGGTGATCGACCCGGTGCTCGACGACCACACGTTCCTGACCCAGCGCGGCATCCGCCACATCGAGACCGCGATCACCCGCGAGAACTATCGCGAGGTGCTGGGCGAGGTCTTCTCGGAGGGCAAGGGATTTTGCGTGAACCTCTCGGTCGACACGTCCTCGCTCGACATCATGAAATTCTGCCGCGAGCTTGGCGTCCTCTACATCGACACGGTGGTCGAGCCCTGGGCCGGCTTCTATTTCGAGACGACCGACAACGCAGCCCGCACCAACTATGCGCTGCGCCAGGCGGTGCGCGAAGAGAAGGCGAAGACTCCCGGCGGCACCACAGCCGTCAGCTGCTGCGGAGCGAACCCTGGCATGGTGTCGTGGTTCGTCAAGGAGGCGCTCCTGACGCTCGCCCGTGACACCGGCCGTGATGCGACGGCGCCGGCTGACCGCGAAGGCTGGGCACGGCTGATGCAGTCGCTCGGCGTCAAGGGCATTCACATTGCGGAACGCGACACGCAGAAATCGACCCGGCCGAAGAAGATCGGCACTTTCGTCAACACCTGGTCGGTCGAGGGGTTTATCGCCGAGGGCTTCCAGCCGGCCGAGCTTGGCTGGGGTACGCACGAGACCTGGTTCCCCGAAGACGGCCACCGTTTCGAAACAGGCTGCCAGGCGGCGATCTGGATCGCCCGGCCGGGCGCGATCACCCGCGTCCATACCTGGTGTCCGACGCCGGGGCCGCAATACGGGTTCCTCGTCACTCATAACGAGGCGATCTCGATCGCCGACTACTACACGGTCGGCTCCGGCGCGTCGCCCGACTACCGGCCGACTTGCCACTACGCCTACCATCCCTGCGACGACGCGGTCCTGTCGCTGCACGAGACCTTCGGCTCGGGCAAGATCCAGGCCAGGCATCACATCCTCGACGAGAACGAGATCACCGGCGGCATCGACGAGCTTGGCGTGCTGCTTTACGGGCACGAGAAGAACGCGCTCTGGTACGGCTCGCGGCTCTCGATCGAGGAAACACGCGACCTCGCGCCGTTCCAGAACGCGACCGGGCTGCAGGTCTCCTCGGCGGTTCTGGCCGGCATGGTCTGGGCGCTCGAGAACCCCGAGGCCGGGATCGTCGAGACCGACGAGATGGACCATGTCCGCTGCCTCGAGGTCCAGCGCCCCTATCTCGGCCCGGTCGAGGCGCACTACACCGACTGGACGCCCCTCACCGAACGCTGGAGCCAGTTCGCCGAGGATATCGACGAAAGCGACCCCTGGCAGTTCCGCAACGTTCTGGCGAGCTAGGCCGGTGCCGAGGCGGAACCGTCTCGGCGGGTCTTCCGGTGGCCTCGCTTCGCTCGGCAGGGGGCGCTGCCCCCGTCGCCTGCGGCGACTCCCCCGGAGTATTTTTTGCACAAGGAAGGACTGACCGGTCCTGTCTCTCGATCGGTATCGAGTAGCGCCCGGTGTGAATGTGGCCAAGTGGCCAACAAGGGGT
>JBNLCA010000125.1:0-7907 GCA_050303575.1 Paracoccaceae bacterium | reverse complement strand
GCAACTGATCCGCGGCATTACCTCGGGAGCCGTCAAATGACCCGTGTCCTGATCGCCGGTCTCGGCAACATGGGGCTTGCCCACGCGCTGGCCCACCATCGCCACCCCGAGGCCGAGATCGTCGGGCTTGTGAACCGGACTGGCGCGGTGGATCATCCGGACCTTGCCGGGTACCCGGCCTATTCGGATTTTGCCACGGCGCTTGGCGAGACGAAGCCCGACCTCGTGGTGATCGCCACCTACACCGAAACGCACGCCGATTATGCCTGCATGGCGATGGAGGCGGGCGCGCATGTCTTCGTAGAAAAGCCCCTCGCCTTGACCGTCGACGATGCGCGCCGCGTTGTCGAGACGGCGAAGGCCACCGGCCGCAAGCTTGTCGTCGGCTACATCCTGCGGCACCACCCGTCCTGGATGCGCCTGATCGCCGAGGCGCGGGGGCTTGGCGGGCCATACGTCTTCCGGCTGAACCTGAACCAGCAGTCGTCCGGCCCTGAGTGGGAGACGCACAAGGCCCTGATGCAGACGACGAGCCCGATCATCGACTGCGGCGTCCACTATGTCGACGTCATGTGCCAAATCACGGATGCCCATCCGGTGCGCGTCCACGGCATGGGCCTGCGCCTCTCGGACGAGATCACGCCCGACATGTACAATTACGGCCAGTTCCAAGTGATCTTCGCCGACGGCTCGGTCGGCTGGTACGAGGCCGGCTGGGGCCCGATGATGTCCGAGACCGCCTTCTTCGTGAAGGACGTGGTCAGCCCCAATGGCGCTGTCTCGATCACCGAGGGCAACAAGGGGGCCTCGGCCGACATCGACGGCCATACCAAGGTCGGCGGGCTTCTCGTCCACCGGCCCTCGGGCGATACCAGGATAGACCTGCCGGATGAGCCCGGCCACCAGGCGCTGTGCGACGCCGAGCAGGCCTACATCCTGCGCGCAATCGCCGAGGACATCGACCTTTCCCGCCACATGAACGACGCGGTCCAGTCGCTCGCCATCTGCCTTGCCGCCGACACCTCGATCCGCACTGGTCGGCCCGTATCGCTCGAGGATGCCACGCCATGAGCGCACTCACGCTGAGCCATGTCGGCAAGAGCTTCGGCAAGGTCGAGGTCCTGAAGGACATCAGCCTCGAGGTCGAGGCTGGCGAGTTCGTCGTCTTCGTCGGTCCCTCGGGCTGCGGCAAGTCCACCTTGCTGCGGGTGATCGCGGGGCTCGAGGACGCGAGCGAGGGAGAGATCAGGATCGCCGACGAGGTGGTGAACCTGACCCCGCCCTCGAAGCGCGGCATCGCGATGGTGTTCCAGAGCTACGCGCTCTATCCGCACCTGAATGTGCGCGGCAACATGACGCTTGCGCTGAAACAGGAGAGACAGCCCAAGGCGGTGATCGAGGAACGGGTCGCCAAGGCCAGCCGGATGCTCGACCTCGAGCCCTATCTCGACCGCTATCCGAGCGAGCTCTCGGGCGGCCAGCGCCAGCGCGTCGCCATCGGCCGCGCCATCGTGCGCGAGCCGAAACTGTTCCTGTTCGACGAGCCCCTGTCGAACCTCGACGCCGCGCTGCGGATGAACACCCGGATCGAGATCGCGAACCTGCACCGCAAGCTCGGCTCGACGATGATCTACGTCACGCACGACCAGACCGAGGCGATGACCTTGGCCGACAAGATCGTCGTCCTGCGCGACGGGCGGATCGAGCAGACCGGCAGCCCGATGGAGCTCTACAACAACCCGGTCAACCAGTTCGTCGCCGGCTTCCTCGGCTCGCCCTCGATGAACTTTCTGCCCGCGAGCCTTGTGCAGGACGGCGACACGCGAACCCTCGGCATCCGGCCCGAGGATCTTTACCTCGCCGCCGACGGTCCGCTTGCCGCCGAGGTCAGCCATGTCGAGCACCTAGGCGGCGACACGAACGTGATCGCGCTGGTCGGTGAGCACCAGGTCACGGCCCGCCAGTTCGGCCAGCACGCGATCGAGGAAGGCCAAGAGGTCCGCCTCGGCTTCGACCCCGGCAAGGCCTATCACTTCGACGCGACCGGCGCGCGGGTCTGAGGCCGGATCGCGCGCGCCTTGACCCCGGGCGGGCGCTGAATTAGGTAATCGCCGGCACGCGGGCGTTGTGTAGTGGTAAGACCTTAGCCTTCCAAGCTAATGACGCGGGTTCGATTCCCGCCGCCCGCTCCAGCCTCTCCTGCCAGTCGCAGCGCTTGCCCGTCCCGGCCGTGGCCGTTATGCCGAGCAGGTCGAGGAGGAGCGCATGGCCCGGGCACCACAGCAGACCGAAGACCGCGAGGGGTCAAAGCGCATTGGCGCGCTGAAGGGCCTCTGGCCCTATGTCCGGCCCTATCTCGGCATGGCCGTCGCAGCCGGCGCGGCGCTCGTCCTGACTGCGGCGGTCTCGCTGCTCCTGCCCATCGCCGTCCGCCGGGTGATCGACGGGTTCAACTCCGAGAACGCGGGCCAGCTCGACCAGTATTTCGGCGCTGCGCTCGGCATCGCGGCGCTTTTCGCGGTGGGATCGGCGCTGCGCTTCTACATCGTCACGCGGCTCGGCGAGCGGATCGTCGCGGACATCCGCCGCGCCGTCTTCGACCGGATGCTTGGCATGTCGCCGGCCTTCTACGAGAAGATCATGACCGGCGAGGTGCTGAGCCGGATCACCACCGACACGACGCTGATACTGTCGGTAATCGGCTCGTCGGCCTCGTGGTTCCTGAGGAACATGCTGATGTTCCTTGGCGGGCTTGTCCTGATGCTATTCACCTCGGCCAAGCTGACGGGTCTCGTCCTTCTGATCGTGCCGGCGGTGATCGTGCCGATCCTGCTTCTGGGGCGGCGACTCAGGATGCTCTCGAAGGAGAACCAGGACTGGATCGCCGCCTCGTCGGGCAACGCGTCCGAGGCGCTTCTGTCGGTCCAGACGGTGCAGGCCTTTACCCACGAGGCGATCAGCCGCGAGGCGTTCGGCGAGGTCACCGAGAAGAGTTTCGTCGCCGCCAGAAAGCGGATCGGCACACGGGCGATGATGACGGCGATCGTGATCTTCCTGGTCTTCGCCGGGGTGGTCGGCGTCCTCTGGATCGGCGCCCGCGACGTCCGGGCCGATGTCATGACGCCGGGCGAGCTGGTGCAGTTCGTCATCTACGCGGTGATGGTCGCGGGCTCGGTCGCGGCGCTCTCCGAGATCTGGGGCGAGCTTCAGCGCGCCGCCGGTGCGACCGAGCGGCTGGTCGAGCTTCTGAACTCGGTCGACACGGTGCGCGACGCCGAGAGCCCGGTCGTGCTCCCCGCGCCGGTGACCGGCAGGATCGCCTTCGAGGATGTCCGTTTCAACTACCCCACCCGGCCCGAACAGTCGGCGCTGGACGGGGTCAGCTTCACCGTGAAGCCGGGCGAGACGATCGCCCTTGTCGGTCCCTCGGGCGCCGGCAAGACGACGATCCTTCAGCTGCTTCTGCGCTTCTACGATCCGCAGGGCGGGCGGGTGACGCTGGACGGGGTGGACCTGCGTGACGTGGCGCGGTCCGACTTCCGTCGCGCGCTGGCGCTTGTCCCGCAGGACCCGGTGATCTTCGCCGCGACGGCACGCGAGAATATCCGTTTCGGCCGGCCCGAGGCGACGGACGCCGAGATCGAGGCGGCGGCAAGGGCGGCGGCGGCGCACGACTTCCTGATGGCGCTGCCCGAGGGCTACGAGACCTATGTCGGCGAGCGCGGGGTGATGCTGTCCGGCGGTCAGAAGCAGCGCATCGCCATCGCCCGGGCCATCCTGCGCGACGCGCCGGTGCTGCTGCTGGACGAGGCGACCTCGGCGCTCGACGCCGAAAGCGAGCGGGCGGTGCAGCAGGCGATCGAGGCGATGGCCGAGGGGCGCACGACGCTGATCGTGGCGCACCGCCTCGCCACCGTGAAGAAGGCCGACCGGATCCTGGTCTTCGAGGCTGGAAAGATCGTTGCCGAGGGCACGCACGAGGCATTGGTGGCCCAGGGCGGTCTCTACGCGCGGCTTGCCCGGCTGCAGTTCACCGAAGGGCTGGCGGCCGAATAGATTTCGGATCGTCCCCGGCGAAAAGGGCCAACGCGGGGCGCCATTGCAGCGTCAATGGCGCCGCCCCTGCACCCCCGGTGCAATTTCGGCTCGGGGAAGCAAAGGCAGGAATTCCTGACCTCTCACGCGGTTCCAGCGGCGTAACTCTTGCGCGGTGAGGCGAAAGTTCCCATCCTCATTCCAATGCCCCGAAACGGGAGCCTGGGAGGACAGCATGTCGAAATTCGCCACGATCGCGGACCGCAACGCGATCCAGTCCGAGATGACATGGGCCGAGCGCGACGTGCCGCGGACGATCTACCAGATGCTGAGCCGGGTCCGCGACGCGCATGGCGGCCTGCCGGCGCTGTCTTTCCAGATCCTCTCGACTCCCGGTTCGAAGGCCGAGACGCTGAGCTGGAACCAGCTGCACGGCCAGGTCACGCAGGCCGCGAACCTCTTCCGCTCGCTCGGCGTCGGGCCGAAGGACGTGGTCGCCTACCTTCTGCCGAACTGCAACGAGACCGGAGTGGCGCTTCTGGGCGGTGCGGTGGCCGGAATCGTCAATCCGATCAACCCGCTCCTCGAGCCCGAGCAGATCGCGGCCATCCTGAACGACACCGGCGCGAAGGTGCTGGTCACGCTGAAGGCGTTCCCCAAGGCCGACCTGCCGCAGAAGGCGGCCGAGGCGGTGAAGTTCGCGCCGAACGTCAAAACCGTGCTCGAGGTCGACCTCAAGCACTACCTGTCACCGCCGAAAAGCTGGATCGTCCCCTTGGTCCGCCCGAAGCTGACCATCGGCCACAAGGCCGACATCAAGGATTTCAACGCCGAACTGGCGAAGATGCCGGCGGACCGGCTGACCTTCGAGGATCCGCCCGAGGACCGCGTCGCCGCCTACTTCCACACCGGCGGTACCACCGGCATGCCGAAGATCGCGCAGCACCGCGTCTCGGGCATGGTCTATAACGGCTGGGTCGCGGCGCGGCTCCTCTTCGAGGCGGGCGACGTGCTGATCTGCCCCTTGCCGCTTTTCCACGTCTTCGCCGCCTATCCGATCCTGATGGCCTGCCTTGCCTCGGGCGCGCACATGGTCATGCCGACGCCGGCGGGCTACCGCGGCGAAGGGGTTTTCGACAATTTCTGGAAACTGATCGAACAGTGGAAGGTCTCGTTCCTGATCACCGTTCCGACGGCGATCTCTGCGCTGATGCAGCGGCCGGTCGATGCGGATGTCTCGACGTTGAAGACCGCGATCTCTGGCTCGTCGCCCCTGCCGGTCGAGCTTTACAACCGCTTCGAGAAGGCGACCGGCGTGCAGATTGCCGAGGGCTACGGTCTGACCGAGGCGACCTGCCTCGTGTCCTGCAACCCGGTCGACGGGCAGAAGAAGGTCGGCTCGGTCGGCATCCCGATGCCCTACACGGATGTGCGTATCCTGCAGGTCGGGCCGGACGGCAGCGTCACCAAGCAGTGCGGCGTCGACGAGGTGGGCGAGATCTGCGTCGCCAATCCCGGCGTCTATGATGGCAACACCTACCACGATCCCGAGAAGAACAACGGCCTCTTCGCCGAGCTGAAATTCCTGCGCACGGGCGATCTCGGCCGGATTGACGCCGACGGGTACCTGTGGATCACGGGCCGGGCGAAGGACCTGATCATCCGCGGCGGTCACAACATCGACCCGGCCGAGATCGAGGAGGCGCTTTCCGGCCATCCCGCCGTGGCGCTGGTCGGCGCCATCGGTCAGCCGGACGGCTTCGCGGGCGAACTGCCCTGCGCCTATGTCGAGCTGGTCAAGGACGCGCAGGTGACGCCCGACGAGCTTCTGGAGCACGCCAAGGCGCATATCCACGAGCGGGCGGCGATCCCGAAACATATCGAGATCATACCGGAACTGCCGAAGACGGCGGTCGGCAAGATCCTGAAGAACGAGCTGAGGAAGCTTGCCATCCAGCGGGTCTACAATGCCGCGCTGGGAGAAGCCGGGTTCGCGGTCGAAGTGGCCGAAGTCATCGAGGACAAGAAACGCGGCCTCGTCGCGCGGCTGAAGAAATCCGGCGATGTCGACGAGGCGGCACTGGGCCACAAGCTGGGCGAGTTCACCCGGCCGTGGGAATGGGCGACCTGAGCCGAAAACCGCCCGTCAAGAGCTAGCGGCTGTCAGCAGAGGTCGGCGGGCGCGCAGAAAAGGGCGTGGACGACCTCGACCAGCTTCAGCGCCTTGGGGTCCGAGACCGAGTAGTAGATCACCTTGCCCTCGCGGCGGCTGTTGACCAGCCCCTCGAAGCGCAGCCGCGCCAGCTGCTGGCTGACGGCTGCCTGGCGCGAGCCGAGCAGCGCTTCGAGCTCGCTCACCGATTTCTCGCCGCTGGCCAGGTGGCACAGGATCATCAGCCGTCCGCCATGGCTCAGCGCTTTCAGGAAAGCTGCGGCCTCTTCGGACTTCGCGATCATGTCGGCGGCGGCCTGTTCGGCCTCAGGCGCCAGGCCGCCCGGATGTGCGGCTTCCTTGATCCCACGGACCTCGTTCATACTGTACCCTCGCGTTCCGCGCCCCCCGGCGCAGCGTTTCAAACCGGCCTTGTGCCGGTCCTCTTCCCCCAGTTGGCCGAATGGCGAAAGTGCCGCCCAACAGCCTGCGCCGGCGTCCGCATACCGCGCATGTATCCACTTCAAGCTGACATACTAGCATATGGGTGTGCACGAATCGAGACGCCGTGTGCGTTCGACGAAAGGCCCGCGCCCCGGCGTTTCGGACTCACTCGCGCGGCGCGCCGCCGGCGAAACTGTTGCCGTGCACGTAGTCGCAGGGGGCCTCCTGCATCTCGAGATGCAGCCTGTCGCCCTTGAGCGGGTGCGCGCGGGCAAGCTCCTCGTCAAAGGCGATACCGAGGCCGGGCTCCTCGGGCGGCAGGATGAAGCCTTCCTCCCACCTGAGGCGATGTCCGGTCAGCGCCTGGTGGAAGGCGCCGCCGCCGGCCTCGATGGTCTCCAGCATCAGGAGGTTCGGGATCGCCGTGCCGAGATGGATGTTCGCCGCCCATTCGACCGGCCCCGCATAGAGATGCGGCGCCATCTCGGCCGAGAAGGTCTCGGCCATTGCCGCGATCTTCTTCACCTCCCAGATGCCGCCGGCCCGGCCAAGCGCCGGCTGCAGGATGCGCGCCGCGCCGAACTTGAGGACCAGGGCGAACTCGGCCTTCGTCGTCAGCCGCTCGCCAGTGGCCACCGGGACCCGGACGGCACGCGCGACCTCGGCCATGCCGGGAATGTCGTCGGGCGGGATCGGCTCTTCGTACCAGAGCGGCTGATAGGGCTCGATCGCCTGGCCGAGGCGGATCGCCCCCGGCACGGTGAACTGGCCGTGCGTGCCGAAAAGAAGGTCGGCCCGGTCGCCCACCGCCTCTCGGATCTTCTTGCAGAACGCCACCGACATCGAGATATCCGACATCGCCGGCATGTGGCCGCCGTGGATCGTGTAGGGTCCGGCCGGATCGAACTTAACCGCCGTAAAGCCGCGCGCGACGTTCTGTGCGGCACGTTCGGCGGCGGCGTCGGGATCGGTCCAGAACGTCTTCGGATCGTCGCCCTCCTCGGTATAGAGGTAGGTATAGCTCCGCAGCCGCTGGTTCATCCGGCCGCCGATCAGCGCCCAGACCGGACGGTTCCGCGCTTTGCCGAGGATGTCCCAGCAGGCGATCTCGAGCCCGGAGAAGGCGCCGATCACCGTCGGGTCCGGCCGCTGGGTGAAGCCCGAGGAATAGGCGCGGCGGAACATCAGCTCGATATTCTCGGGGTTCTCGCCCTCCATGTGGCGCCGGAAGACGTCCTCGATCACCGCCGCCATCGCCTGCGGCCCGACCGCCGAG
>JBNLCA010000124.1:0-9294 GCA_050303575.1 Paracoccaceae bacterium | reverse complement strand
GCGGGTTCGGATCGGCGAGCTCGAGATCAGCGCCCTCGTCCTGGGCTGCGACAACCGCGAGACGCCGGCCGAGGGTGCCATCGTCTGGGACGGCTGGATCGAGGCGGGCGGCAACGCCTTCGACACCGGCTTCGTCTATGGCGGCGGACGGCACGAGGCGCTCTTCGGCCAGTGGATCGCCTCGCGCGGGATGGCGGGAAAGATCGCCGTCCTAGTGAAGGGCGCGCATTCGCCCTACTGCTTCCCGCAGGCTGTCGCGCCGCAGCTGGCGCTGTCGCTGGAGCGGCTGCGGCTCGACCGGGCGCCGATCTACATCCTGCACCGCGACAACCCGGACGTGCCAGTGGGCGAGTTCGTCGAGGCGGTGGCGCGCGAGCGCGAGGCCGGTCGCATCGGAATGTGGGGCTGTTCCAACTGGACGACCCGACGGTTCGCCGAGGCGGCGGACTGGGCGCGTGCGAACGGGTTCGAACCGCCGCGGATCCTCAACAACAACCTTTCGCTCGCGGTGATGGAGCGACCCTTGTGGAAGGGTTGCCTCACCTCGAACACGCCCGAGACACTGGCGTACCTGCGGCGCGAGGGCATCGCGCACATGAGCTGGTCGAGCCAGGCCCGCGGCTATTTCCTGCCGCCCGAGCTGCGCGACCGGCTGCCGGCGGAGTCCGGGCCCGAGGCCGGGTTCGGCAGCCCCGCGAACGAGGAGCGGCGGCGGCGGGCCGAGGCACTCGCGGCCGAGCTCGGCGTGACGGCGCACAATATCGCGACCGCCTGGGTGCTGGCGCAAAGCTTCCCGTCGCTCGCGCTGATCGGACCCCGAAGCCCGGGCGAGATCGCCTCGACGCTGCCGGCGCTGGGGGTGAAGCTGACGGCCGAACAGGTGGCCTGGCTTAATCTCGAGGACTGAGGCGGTCAGTCGAGGCCCTGGTCAAAACCGGCGAGAAAGTCGTCGAGGTCCGCGACGGGCAGGTGACCGGCAAAGCCGAGCTCCATCAGGCCGGATGCGGCGACGTCCGGGCAGATGCCGTCGACCGCCATCTTCTCGCGGTAGGCGGTAACGCGGTCCATGCCGGGGGCGGCGGGATCGCACATCTGCCCCAGGGTCGGGTCGGCCTTGCAGGTGCCCGCGATCAGCCGGGCCAGCCGCGCCATCGGACATTCAAGTGCCGCGAGCACGCTTTGCGGCGTGGGGTCGGACACGTCGCCATTGGCCTGCCGCGCCAGCGCATCGGCCTCGATCTCCGAGAGCCGGGCCATGGAGACCACCATCGGCGGCAGTGCGCTGTTCATGTCGGCGATGGCATTGGCGAGGTAAGGGTAGACCGTCGCGGCATCCATGGGGTTCTTCACCGTGTACGAGCCGATCTCCCAGAAGCCGGATTCCTGCGCGCCGTAGACCGCCGAGTTGAGCCATATCTGCCGGATACGGGCGCTGTCGAACGGCGCCGGGGCCGCGCCGCCGGGTGGGAAGAAGCTGGCCTGCACTGCCATGCGCGCCACGGCCTGCGCCAGTTGCGAATCGTAGGGATCGTTTTCGAGCGCTCGCGCCGCCGCCTCGTCGAAACGCGCCTGCACCTCCGCGACATAGTCGTCATTTCCGACGCGGTAGCCGAACATGTTGCCATCGCGCAGCCAGCCGATCAGGTCGTCCGCCTCGTCGAGGCGGTTCTGATGCCAGTCGACGGCCCAGTCCTTCATCTGCGCCGTGCGGACATCCTCCGGCGTGTTGTAGTCGGCCAGCCAGTCGAACCGGTATTGCCCGAACCACGGATCGTCCTGAGCGACGAGGAGCGCTTTCGCGCGGTCGGCGATCTCGCCCTGGACATAGGCGCCCAGAACCGCCTCGGCGAGACAGAGGTCGGGGCTGTAATCGGGAACCTGGGGCGCGAAGTCGGAGCAGAAGCGGGCAAGCTCCTCGACATCGGCAAGTACGCGGGCGCGCTGCGCGAGGGCGGCGAGGACGACCGCCTCGCGGCTGGGCTGGACGGCTAGGAGCGCGCGCAGGATGGGCCTGGGCTCGCGCGGGAGGCCGCCCCGGTCCTGGACGCGCAGTGCGGTCATGTAGGCCGAGACATTTGACGGGTCGCGGTTGATTGCGTCGAGCGCCAGAGCACCGGCCTTACCGAACTCGGCAGACGACCGGTCCTGGCGCGGATCGTTGCCAAGGAGAACGTCGTGCCCGGCCCGGATGAGCATGCCGATGTGGAAGCGCGCGCGCGCCTCGGCGGCGAGCGCGAGCCCCGAGTCCGGGAACGCTATCCGCCAGGCGCGGACGGCCTTCAGCCGGTCCGGGCGACTGGTGTCGAAGGCACGGTCGAAATCATGCCAGAAGGACGGGCCGTCGTCGCCCGCCACGGCCGACCCGCGAAGTTCGGTCAGGCTCGCCTCGATCTTGGCGGGATCGCCGGAGTCGACCAGTGCGCGGATCGGGTCGACATAGTCCCCGGCCAATGCAGGGCCAGCGAGAAAGGCAAGGACAAGGGCAAGCAGTCTCATTCAAAACCCCTGGGGTGGCTGGCAAGAAAGTCGTCGAGCATGGGGACGGGCTCCCACCCGAAGTAGTTCAGAAGCTCGACGTCGCGTCCTGCCACCTCGGGACAGATGGCGCCGGCCTCGAGCTGACGGTCGATCGCGACGGCGGCCTGCATCGTCGGTTCGCGCAACTGGCAGCCGCGCTCACCTGCCGCTTCGGTCTGGCAGGCTTGCAGGTAGAGCCGCGCGATCCGTGCCATCGGACAGTCGAGCGACGCGATGACGTCTTCAGGCGCGGGGGCGTCCGCCGGCCAATCCTCGGGATGCACGACGCCGCGCTCGGCCCGGTCCTTCTGCCCGACGTAGCGCTGCATCACCGCGAAATAGACACCCGGCCGGCCCATCCCGGCGACCAGCGCGTTGTGGACGAAGGGCTCGGCCGATGCCGGGTCGCTGACGTCGCCGAACACCTGCGCGCCGATGAGCCACAGGTCGGCATCGTTCCGGCCGTAGACCATTGCGCCCAGCCAGGCCTGCTGAAGGCGGGCGCGGAGGTCGTCCGACAGGCCCGCGATGCCCTCGTTGGCCAGTGCGTTCCGGATATAGTCGGTGATCAGCCGGTAGTCGTAGGGATTGGCCCGGATCGCCGCCGGGATGGCGAACTCGGCGCGCTCGGCGACCTCGGCAAAATAGAGCGGCTGCTCGGTGTTCATGGCGATACGCTGGCCGTCCTCGAGCCAGCGAACCGGATTGGCGCTGCCCGCGAAGAGCTTGCGGTGATAGTCGAAGAGCCAGTTTGCCAGATCGGTGTCGTAGGGGGCGCCACCGCCGCCATATTCCATCAGCACCCTGTAGCGCAGATCGTCGAGCCAGGGTTCGTCGCGATCATCGAGCCGGCCGCGTGCGTCGGCGACGACATCGTCGGGATAGTGGCCGGACAGGATGGTCGAGAGGCGGCAGGCTTCGGCGTCATAGTCCGGCACGCGCGGCGCGTAGGTCTCGCACATCGTGACCTGCGCGGCGAGCGAGCCGCCCCAGTTCGGGTCGAGCGCCCCCACCGCCGCCTCGAGCGCCCAGCGCGTCGGAGTGAGGTCCAGGAGCCGGTCGGTCAGCGTGTCCAGCGGCAATGTACGTGCGCCGGTTCGGTAGGCGGCGAAAAGGAGGTAATAGCCGGTGACCATGCCGGGATCCTGGCCCAGCGCTTCCATCGTCAGGCTGGTCGCTGCATCCATGTGCGCGCGGAAGCCGCCCTGCGCTTCGTTGGAGACGTAGCGCGAGATCTGCGCCCCCCGGATCAGCCCGGCAAGCTTGATGCGGGCAACGGCCTCGGCCAGCTTGGCGTAGGACGAGTCGGGCGCGGCGGCGCGCCAGCGTTCGATCAAGGCGATGCGGGCCGGATCGGTGGTATCGAAGCTGCGGTGAAACTGGGCCCAGTAATCGGCCCTCGCACCGGCCGCTTCGGACGCGGTGCGCGCCTCGATCAGCGCCGCCTCGACGGCAAGGGGATCGTCAAGCGCCAGGGCCGAGCGAAAGAAGTCGCTCACCGTCTGGGCACCGGCCGGCAGGGCGGAAAGCAGTACAACAAGAAGCAGAACAATGCGCATGATCAATCTCCAGACTGCGCAACCCTAGCGGGAGGCGGCCGAGATTGTCCATGTGGGGAAAGCGGTCCGTCAGGCCGCCAGCTTGGCGTGCAGCTCGTCGAGGTCGATCTCGCCCTTGGGCATCTTGTTGCCCGGATTCTCGAAGTCGTATTTGAAGAGGACGAAGTCCTGCTTGTAGATCTCCCAGACGAGGTGCATCGACAGATCGTCGAAGAAGTCCTCGACCGGGTGGGCGCGCTTGGGCCCGTGGCCCTCGCTCTCGTTGAAGCGGGGGACGTCGGCAAGTGAAACCTTCACCGGCGTCTCGATATGGTCGAGGACGTGCTGCATCCCCTCGTTGAACTTCTCGGTGAAGAAGATGTGGTCGTAGCGTCCGCCGTTCGAGATCAGCGTCGAGACGTGGCCGGCCATCGCCGACCAGTGGATGTCGGGGTCCATCGGGCGGCGCCAACGGATGGTGTCGCGCGCGAAGAGGAGGAAGCGGCGGAACGAGGCGATCTGGTCGAAATCGCCCTCGACCTCGACCCCGTATTGCTGGGCGAGCTTGGGCACGAGGTTGCCGCGGTAGCGTTTGCCGTTGCGCTGGATGCCGGCGATCTTGTCGAAGAAGGACGACAGGATCCTTGTGTAGGGATTGCGCACGCAGGAGAAGGTATAGGATTTGTGGCCGCGGACGTTGTTGGCGATCTTGGACTGGCTGGAGTCCTGCGCCCACTTGTGCATCCCCTCCTTGGCGTCGTGGATGTCGCCGTCGAAGAACCGCCCGTGGTCGGAATAGAACATGATCTGCCCGATGGTCGAGCAGGCGCATTTGGGCACCACGCGGTAAACCACGCTTTCGCTTTCCGTCATCCAGGTGCCTGGAAAACCCATAACATCCTCATCGTACCGGATGCCGCATCCGATGCGGCGCCGCGCATAAAGATCAAAGAAGCACTGTCATTTCAACGTATCTTCACGCTATCTAGCCTGAACAAAGAGTTAAGGGGAGCCCCAAGCACCCGCGCATGGCAAAGATCGCGTTCATCCTGCTCACCCACAAGGACCCCGAAGGCGTTGCTGCACAGGCCAATCGCCTGACCGCGACGGGCGATTGCGTGGCGATCCACTATGACCGCAGCGCGCCGGCCGAGGACTATGCCCGGTTGACGGCCGCACTGGCGGATAACCCCAACGTTGTATTCGCGAAGCGCCGGGTGCGCTGCGGCTGGGGCGAATGGTCTTTGGTCGCCGCGACTCTCGAGGCGCTCAGGGCCGCCGAGTCGGCATTCCCGACGGCGACGCATTTCTACATGCTCTCGGGCGACTGCATGCCGATCAAGTCGTCGGAATATGTGCACAATTTTCTCGATGCCGAGAATGTCGACTATATCGAGAGCTTCGACTTCTACGATTCCGGCTGGATCAAGACGGGTTTCCAGGAAGAACGGCTGGTCTACCGCCATTTCTTCAACGAACGCACCCACCAGTGGCTGTTCTACGAATCCATCCGCTGGCAGAAGCGGCTGGGGCTGAGGCGCAAACCGCCCGAGGACCTGCAGGTGATGATCGGCAGCCAGTGGTGGTGCCTGCGCCGGCGCACGGTCGAGGCGGTGCTGGAGTTCTGTGCCAAGCGGAAGGACGTGCTGCGATTCTTCTCGACGACTTGGATCCCGGACGAGACCTTCTTCCAGACGCTTGTCCGCCATCTCGTCCCCGACCGCGAGATCCAGACAAGGACGCTGACCTTCCTCGTCTTCTCGGACTACGGGATGCCGGCGACCTTCTACAACGACCACTATGATTACCTGCTGGGCCAGGAGTACCTCTTTGCCCGCAAGATCTCGCCCGACGCGAAGGAGCTGAAGGCGCGGCTGGGCGAGCTTTACGCGAGCGGCAGGACCGATTTCACGATCACCCGCGAGGGGCGGACGCTCTACACCTTCATGACCCAGCGCGGACGGGTCGGGCGGCGCTTCGGGAAACGGTTCTGGGAGCGGGACAGCTCGGTCGGGCGGGACCGCGAGCTGATGATCGTGGCCTGCAAGAAATGGCATGTCGGCAAGCGGCTGATCGACGCGGTCCACAAGGTCACCAACACGCCGGCCCTGCAGTACATCTTCAACGAGGACAGCTCGGCCCTGCCCGACCTCGGCGGCATCCAGACCTCGCTGACCAAGCGCGGCCGGCACCGCAGGGCGCTGATGCATCTTCTGTTTGACTATTACGGCACCGACCGGCTGGTCTTCTGCATCGACCCGGCTGGGTTCGAGCCGATCCGGGATTTCTATTCCGACCGCTGCAAGACCAAGCTTCTGGAGATCGATTGCAGCTTCACCGACGAGTATCTCGCCGGCCACGCGCGCCGCGTCGGATTGGCGGGCGAGGAATCGCCGCCCGAGATGGTCGACCGCCTGTTGCCGACGATCCGCCACGACATCGCCTACGAGACCGACCGGCTGCGCGACGCGGGTTTCCCGCGACACTGGCGCATTCGCGACGTCGACGGGCCGGACGAGAACGCGCCGGCCATCGCCGCTTTCCTCGGCATTGCCGACGACAAGGCGCGCGAGATTGCCGAGACACCCCACCTCTTTGCCGATTGAGGACGCCTCATGCCCTACGCCTACGACGACCAGAACATCTTCGCGAAGATCCTGCGCGGCGAGATCCCGAACAACACGGTGATGGAGACCGAGCATACGCTGGCCTTCGCCGACATCCGTCCGCAGGCGCCGCACCACGTGCTGGTCATCCCCAAGGGCAGCTACGTCACCTACGACCATTTCGCGCTGGAAGCCTCGGACGCCGAGATCGCAGATTTCACGCGGGTCTGCGGACGGATCTGCGCCGAACTCGGCCTCCAGCCGGGCGAGGGCGGCGCGGGCTATCGCACCATCTCGAACGCCGGCGATGACGGCGTGCAGGAAGTGCCGCATTATCACCTTCATATCCTTGCCGGCCGCAATCTCGGCCGGATGCTGCAACCGGGCTGATTTTTCACCCAAGGATCCGCAGGGCGCGCGCGTCAGATGGAAGACATGCGGATGGAGACACCCGACGAGGCGCTGGCGCTGGCCGCCGGACGAGGAGACCGCGAGGCCTTCTCGGCACTACTGTCGCGCCATTACGACCGCATTTTCCGGCTGGGCTGGCGGCTGACCGGCAGCCAGGCCGAGGCCGAGGACCTGGCGCAGGACATCTGCATGGCGCTGCCCGCGAAACTGGGCGGCTGGCGCGGCGAGGCTAAGTTCACCACGTGGCTTCACCGCGTGGTGGTGAACGCCGCCCACGACCGCCGCCGCCGGGCGGCGACACGGGCCAAGGCGGCGGACGGCTGGGGCGACTGGGAGGTGGCGCGGCGCGAGGCGAATGACGAGGCCGCCGAGGCGATGGGCTGGCTCGAACAGGCGATGACGGGGCTGAGCGACGATCTGAGGGACACGCTCGCCCTGATCCTGGGCGACGAGATGACCCACCGCGAGGCGGGCGAAATACTTGGCGTGTCGGAAGGCACGGTGTCGTGGCGGATGTCCGAGGTGAAGAAGCACCTGAAGGCCATCGCCGCGGCGGAGGGTTTGCGATGAGCGACGATGTGGATCTGGAAAAGCTGGCGGCCGCGCTGAAGCGCGCCGAACCCGCGCCCGACCCTGCGAAAAGGGCCGACGCGATGGCCCGCGCCATGGCGGAGTTCGATCGCGTCCAAGGATCGGCGGAACGCTCGCGTCAGATGTCCGACCGTCCCGAGGAGGGGGCGGGTTTCTGGACAGGAGTTTCCGCCATGCTTTCCAAGCTCACCACCCGCGCCGCGCTGGCCGGCACCGCGTCGGTCGCCGTCGTCGGCGTCGCGCTGATCGCCATCGTTCCGAACCTGAGCGACCCGCTGCAGACGTCGGAAGTGCGCGTTGCACAGCCCGAGGTCGATGTCCGCGCGCCCGAGGCAACCGCACCTGCCGTCACCGATCCGGCGCCTCAGGTCGCGCAGACCGAGGCTCCCCCGCCGCGCCCGGTCGCAGCGGCCGAGCCCGAGGCACCGCAGGAGCTGGCCGAAGCGCCGGTTGTCGCCGAACCGTCCGCCTCCATGTCCTCGGCCGCAGCTGCCGCACCGACACCCGAGGTGGCGGCGACGACCGACGCACTGTCCGCCGATGATGGATCTGCGCCGGGCCGTACCGAGGGGGCAGAGCCGAAAGTGGCCGGCATCGCCGCCGCTGCGGGCGCCGAGGCGGATCTGGACCGCGAGCGCCGGCAGAGTGGCGAGGCAATGCCCGAAGCCGAGATTTCCGGCTTTGTCACGGAGGAGGCACGGCCGGTAATTCCAGGCGTGCCATCAATGGCGAGCGGTGGGGGGTTTTTTGGCGACACTTCGAACCAGGCCGGCCCCGGTCGCATTGTTGTAATTCCCGCACCCACCGATCAGGCGGTCGTCCCGCCGGAACCAAACACCGAGGCCTTCCCCGAGGCCGAGCGGAACTCGCTGAAGGTCGTCGCGCAGGATCCGGTCTCGACCTTCTCGATCGACGTCGATACGGCGAGCTACGGCGTCGTGCGGTCGTCGCTGAACGCGGGCTACCTGCCCGATCCGGCCTCGGTGCGGATCGAGGAGATGGTGAACTACTTCCCCTATGACTGGCCGGCGCCGGAGGCCGGCGAGGCTCCGTTCCGCACCACCGTCTCGGTGATGGAGAGCCCCTGGAACGCCGACACCAGGCTGGTCACCGTGGCGCTGAAGGGCGAGATGCCCGCCGTCGAGGACCGGCCGGCGCTGAACCTGGTCTTCCTGATCGACACGTCGGGCTCGATGCAGGACCAGAACAAGCTGCCGCTCTTGATCCAGTCGTTCCGGCTGATGCTGGCGGAACTGCGCCCCGAGGACCAGGTCGCCATCGTCACCTACGCCGGCTCGGCCGGCATGGTGCTGCCGCCGACGCCGGCGTCCGAGCGCGAGACGATCGCGGCCGCCTTGGGCAACCTGCAGGCAGGCGGCTCGACCGCCGGTCAGGAGGGTCTGGCGCAGGCCTATGCGCTGGCCCGGAAGATGCAGGAGGACGGCGAGGTGACGCGGGTCCTTCTGGCGACGGACGGCGACTTCAACGTGGGGATTTCCGATCCCGACGCGCTGAAGGACTACATCGCCACCCAGCGCGAGTCGGACGTGTACCTGTCGGTCCTCGGCTTCGGGCGCGGTAACCTCGACGACGCGACGATGCAGGCGCTGGCGCAGAACGGCAACGGCACG
>JBNLCA010000123.1:0-1990 GCA_050303575.1 Paracoccaceae bacterium | reverse complement strand
TCTACCTCGCGATCCTTGGCGTCTTCTACCTTGCATGGGCCGCACTGATCGTGCGCGCGGCCGGTACGTCCCTCGTCCGCAGACCCGGCGATCCCGCGCTTGCCGTTCCGGTTTGAGATGCCGACGCCGGGCGGTCAGCGCTGCGTGGCGGCGGGCGAGGTCACCGAGCCGCGCAGCACGAGGTCCGGCATGATGAGATGTTCGCGGGCAGGGGCGTCCGCCACACCGTCGATCATCTCGATCAGCCGGGCGATGGCGTTCCGGCCAATCAGGTTGCGCGGCTGACGGATCGTGGTCAGCGGCGGATTGACGAAGGTGGCCTGCGCCACGTCGTCGAAGCCGATCACCGAAAAGTCGCGCGGCACATCGTAGCCGCGCGCCGCCAGGCCCTGCATCACGCCGATGGCGGTCGCGTCGTTCACGCACATGAAGGCGGTCGGCACCTCGTCGCGGATGAAAAGCTTCTCGACCGCGTGCCGCCCGCTCTCGGACGAGCCGTCGCCGTCGACGATCCGCCGGTCCGCCTCGGGGATGCGGGCCGCATCCATCGCCTGATCATAGCCGATGCGGCGGCGCCGGAAGGAAAGTCGCGCGAGGCTGTTGCCGATGAAGGCGATACGGCGGTGTCCGGCGGCCAGAAGATGCTCGGTCGCCTTGCGCCCGCCGGCCCGGTCGTCGGCGCCGACATAGGGGTGGGTCTCGTCCTCGGTCGGCTCGAAGACCGAGACGATGGGCGGCACCGATTCGGCCGGCATGCTCTCGAGCGGCAGCCTCCCGGTGAAAAGGATCAGCCCGGCCAGCTTGTGAGATGCCAAGAAGCGCAGGTAATCGACGCAACGCTGCGGGTCATCCTGGGTGTGGCCGGTCAGGATCGCGTAGCCGCGCGCACGTGCCTCGTTCTCGATGCCGATGAGCGTGGTCGCGAAATTCGGGTCGCCGATGTCGGGCGCCAGGACCAGGATCATGTTGGTCCGGCCCATCCTGAGCGACCGGGCCATCTCGTTGGCCTGGTAGCCGGTGACGAGGATCGCCTTGTTGATCTTCTGCCGCGTGGCCTTGGCCACCTTCTCGGGCATGTGCACGGTACGGCTCACCGTGGCGATCGACACGCCCGCGATGCGCGCGACATCCTCGATGGTAGCGGTCCGCTTCTGGCTCAACCCGGCCTCCCTGCCTGCGCGCAAAATAGGCTGCAATGCCGGCTGCTGAAAAGCTTTACATGAAAAATGAAAAGGTTTACATCATTCCGTCAGGGAGTGAGGAAGTCCGGAAAACAAGGATGTCAGGTACGGGGGACCAAGGCCCCGCGTCGCTTCTTGCTGCGCGCGGAATCTCGAAGTCGTTCGGTGAAGTGTCGGTACTCTTCAGCGTCGATTTCGATATACGGCCAGGCGAGATTCACGCGCTGATGGGCGAGAACGGCGCCGGCAAGTCGACGCTGGTCAAGATCCTGTCGGGGTTCGAGCAGCCGACCTCAGGCGAGATCCTGCTCGACGGCAAGCCGGTCATCCTGCCGCCCGGCGGCCGCGCCGAGCATCTGGGCATTGCCCTCATCCACCAGGAAATGAACCTCGCCGAGCATCTGACGGTGACCGAGAGCCTGTTCCTCGGCCGCGAGCTCACCCGGTTCGGCCTTCTCGACCGCCGGACCATGCGGCGCAAGGCCCGCGAGATCATGGAACTCCTGGGCGCCAACATCGACGTCAACCGCGCAGTGGGCGATCTTTCCATCGCCGACAAGCAGATGGTCGAGATCGGCAAGGCGATCAGCCGCAAGGCCCGCGTGATCTTCATGGACGAGCCGACCGCCGTCCTGGCGCAGGACGAGATCGAGCGGCTCTTTGACCAAGTCCGCAAGCAGCGCGAGGAGGGGACGAGCTTCGTCTTCGTCTCGCACAAGCTCGACGAGGTGATGGCGCTGACCGACCGGGTGACGATCCTGCGCGACGGCCAGTGGATCAAGACCGAGGCGACGCGCAACCTGTCGAGC
>JBNLCA010000122.1:0-2666 GCA_050303575.1 Paracoccaceae bacterium | reverse complement strand
AAGGTCAGCGATGTGAAGCGCCTGGAAGATGTCGTGCTCGCTCATTTCGGGGTCGTCGACATCCTGATGAACAATGCAGGCATCCAGCCGGGCAGCACCCTGTTCGGCGATCCCAGGGAGTGGCGGCGTATCCTCGACGTGAACCTGTGGGGCGTCATCTATGGCAGCCAGGTCTTCGCGCCCGGCATGATCGAGCGGGGTCAACCGGGCCTGATCATCAACACCGGCTCCAAGCAGGGCATCACGACGCCGCCCGGCGATCCGGCCTACAACGTCGCCAAGGCCGGGGTGAAGGTGTTCACCGAGGCATTGCAGCACGAACTCCGCGAGGCCGGTTCGCAGGTCACGGCGCATCTCCTCGTCCCCGGGTTCGTCTTCACCGACCTCACCCGCCGCGACCGGACCGAGAAGCCCACCGGGGCCTGGACGCCGGACCAGACGGCAGATTTCATGATGGAAAGCCTCGGCAGGGGAGATTTCTACATCATCTGCCCGGACAACGACGTGCCCCGCGCGCTCGACGAAAAGCGCATGGAATGGGCGATGGGCGACATCATCAAGAACCGCCCGCCGCTTTCGCGCTGGCACAAGGACTGGGGCAAGGCCTTCGAGGATTTCCTGAAGGGCTGATCAGAAGAACGCCTGAAGCCTGGTCTGTGCCCGACCCAGGATCAGCGCGTGAACGTCGTGCGTGCCCTCGTAAGTGTTCACCGTCTCCAGGTTCGCCATGTGGCGGAAGACGTGGAAATCCTGCTGGATGCCGTTGCCGCCATGCATGTCCCGCGCCGCACGCGCGATGTCCAGTGCCTTGCCGCAGTTGTTGCGCTTGACGAGCGAGATCATCTCGGGCGCCGCCTTCGCGTCGTCCAGCAGACGTCCGACCCGAAGCGAGCCCTGAAGGCCGAGCGAAATCTCGGTCATCATGTCGGCTAGCTTCTTCTGGAAGAGCTGCGTCTGCGCGAGCGGCCTGCCGAACTGCTTGCGGTCGAGCCCGTACTGCCGCGCCGCGTGCCAGCAGGCCTCGGCAGCGCCCATCACACCCCACGAGATGCCGTAGCGCGCCCGGTTGAGGCAGCCGAACGGTCCCTTCAGCCCCTCGACGTTCGGCAAGAGCGCGTCTTCGCCGACCTCGACGCCGTCCATCACGATCTCGCCGGTGATCGACGCACGCAGGCTGAGCTTGCCGCCGATCTTCGGCGCCGAAAGGCCCTTCATGCCATTTTCCAGCACGAAGCCCCTGATCTTGCCGCCATGCGCCTCGGATTTCGCCCAGACGACGAAGACATCGGCGATTGGCGCGTTCGAGATCCACATCTTCGAGCCCGAGAGCGCGTAGCCGTCAGCCGTCTTCTTCGCGACCGTCTTCATTCCGCCGGGGTCCGAGCCGGCGTCGGGCTCGGTCAGTCCGAAGCAGCCGATGAACTCACCCGATGCAAGCTTGGGCAGGTACTTCTGCCTCTGTTCCTCGCTGCCGTAGGCGTAGATCGGATACATCACCAGCGACGACTGCACCGACATCATCGACCGGTAGCCCGAATCCACCCGCTCGACCTCGCGCGCGATGAGGCCATAGGTGACGTAGCCGGCGCCAAGACCGCCGTACTCCTCGGGGACCGTCACACCAAGGAGGCCCATCTCGCCCATCTCGCGGAAGATCGACGGGTCGGTCTTCTCGTCGGCATAGGCCTCGGTCACGCGCGGCATCAGCTTCTCGGACGCATAGGCGCGGGCTGCATCGCGCATCATGCGCTCGTCCTCGCTCAGTTGGTCCTCCAGCCGGAACGCGTCCTCCCAGTCGAAGCGGCTGAGGTCCGGGGCGTCTTTCGGTTTCAGCGTGCCGTCGGCCATGCGAGTGTCTCCCTTTTCTCCGGGTCTAGCGCCGGGCGCCAGGCGGTGCAATCTTCCCCGCGGCGAAGGGCTCAGAGCGCGAGCTGGCCGGCGGTGTCCTTCAGGAGCTGCGCGCTGGCGGCAAGCGCCTCTGCTTCGGCAGCGTCCAGATCCGGCATCAGGTCGGCGCTGACACCGGCGCGGCCGATGATCCGGGGCAGCGACAGTGCGACATTGCGCACCCCCGCGACTTCGCCCGTCAGGATCGAGACCGACAGCACCGCCTGCTCGTCCCCCGCCACGGCACGGACGATGCGGGCAAGGCCGGCGCCGATGCCGTACCAGGTCGCGCCCTTGCCCTCGATGATCCGGTAGGCGGCCCGGCGCACCCCCTCGTCGATCCTCGCGACCACGTCACTGGTAACTGGTGCGCCGACCTGCGCGGCGAAGTCACGGATCGGGACCGAGCCGGCACGGGCCGCTGACCAGGCCAGCACCTCGCTGTCACCATGCTCGCCCAGGACGTAGGCGTGGACAGAATGCGGCGAGATGCCGAGATGGCGACCCAGAAGCTGACGGAACCGCGCGGTGTCGAGGATCGTGCCCGAACCGATGACGCGCTCCGGCGGAAGGCCGGAGAGGCGCGTGGCGACGTGGGTCATCACGTCGACCGGGTTCGAGGCGATCAGCAGGATCGCTTCCGGCGCGGTGTCGACCAGGTCCTCCCAGTCGGTGACGTCCGGTTCGGCGGGCTCGGGCTCCGGCGCGGGAGGTGCGGGCGGCGCGGCTTGCGGCGCAACCTCCGCTTCGGCCGACCGGACCGCCATGATCAGGTGGCG
>JBNLCA010000121.1:0-3024 GCA_050303575.1 Paracoccaceae bacterium | reverse complement strand
GCGCTTGCCATCTCGTCCGAAGAGGACGACGCCCGCATCTACCGCTCCTATGCCGAGCGGCTGCGCACCGAGTTCCCGTCGTCTGCGGCGGTCTTCGACGGCATGGCCGAGGAAGAGGACGAGCATCGCCGCCGGCTGATCGAGCTGCACCGCGCGCGGTTCGGCGAGGTGATCCCGCTGATCCGGCGCGAGCATGTCTCGGGCTACTACGCGCGCCGCCCGGTCTGGCTGATGCAGACCCTGTCGCTCGACCGGATCCGCGACGAGGCGGCAAAGATGGAGCAGGATGCCGGCCGCTTCTATACCGCCGCCGCGGGCCGCACGCAGGATGCCGCCACGCGCAAGCTGCTCGGGGATCTCGCCGCCGCCGAACTCGGCCACCAGAAGCGGGCGGACGAACTGACCGAGGAGCATCTCGGCCCCGAGGAGAGGGAAGACGAGGACCGCGCCGCTCACCGGCAGTTCGTTCTGACCTGGGTGCAGCCCGGGCTGGCCGGACTGATGGACGGGTCGGTCTCGACTCTCGCGCCGATCTTCGCCACAGCCTTTGCAACGCAGGACACATGGACGACCTTCCTCGTCGGTCTCGCCGCCTCGGTCGGCGCGGGGATCTCGATGGGCTTCACCGAGGTCGCATCGGACGACGGCGTGCTGTCGGGCCGCGGCTCGCCGATCAAGCGCGGCATCGCGGCGGGCGTGATGACGGCGCTCGGCGGGCTGGGCCACGCGCTCCCGTACCTGATCCCGCATTTCTGGACGGCGACGATCACCGCGATGGTGGTGGTTTTCGTCGAGCTCTGGGCCATCGCCTGGATCCAGAACCGCTACATGGAGACGCCGTTCCTGCGCGCGACATTCCAGGTCGTGCTCGGCGGCGCGCTTGTCTTCGCGGCAGGCGTGCTGATCGGCGGGGGATAGGTCTGGCCTATTCACCTTGTTGCAAATATGCCGGGGATGTGGTGGCAGCGCCCAACTCGGCGGGATGAATTTCGTGCCTCCGGCGGGCATGTTTGAGACAGGCGAAGGAGGCAGCCATGGAAACGATATCCGAGAACCGGTGCTTCGACGGTATCCAGGGCGTCTACAGGCACCGGTCCGACGCCACCGGCACCGAGATGACCTTCGGTCTCTACCTGCCGCCGCAGGCCGAGGAACAGCCGGTCCCTGTCCTGTGGTACCTGAGCGGCCTGACCTGCACGCACGAGAACGCGATGGTGAAGGCGGGCGCGCAGCTCTGGGCGGCGCGGGCCGGCCTGGCGCTGGTCTTCCCCGACACCAGCCCGCGCGGCGAGGGCGTGGCCGACCATGACGACTACGACCTCGGCCAGGGCGCAGGCTTTTACGTCAACGCGACCGAGGCGCCGTGGGCGCCGCACTATCGGATGTGGGACTATCTCGCCGAGGATCTTCCCCGGCTCCTCTTCGCGAATTTCGAGCTCGACGAGGCACGCCAGGCGATCACCGGCCATTCGATGGGCGGCCACGGTGCGCTGACGCTGGCGATGCGGCAGACCGGGCGTTTTCTTTCGGTCTCGGCCTTCGCGCCGATCGCCCATCCGACCGCGTCGGACTGGGGGAAGAAGCAGTTCGCCGCCTACCTCGGCCCGGACGAGAGCACATGGGCGGCCCACGATGCGACGCTTCTGATGCGCGAGACAGGCTTTCCGGGCGAGGTGCTGATCGACCAGGGGGCCAAGGACCAGTTCCTGCATCTCCTGAAGCCCGAGGCGCTGGCCGAGGCGATGGCGGCGCGCCAGCAGTTCGGCGAGTTCCGCATGCACAAGGGCTACGATCACAGCTATTTCTTCGTCTCGACCTTCATGGAAAGCCACATCGCCTTTCACGCCGACGCGCTGGCGGCATGATCTTCGTCGATGGCGACGCCTGTCCGGTCAAGGACGAGGCCGAGCGGGTGGCGACCCGGCGCTGCGTGAAGCTGGTCATCGTGTCGAACGGCGGACTGAGGCCGTCGCAGAACCCGCTGGTCGAGATGGTCTATGTCGCCTCCGGCCCCGACGAGGCCGACAAGTGGATCGCCGAGCGCGCCGGGCCTGGCGACGTCGTCGTCACGAACGACATTCCGCTCGCCGCGAAATGCGTGGCGGCCGGCGCCGCCGTCCTGCGCCCCGACGGCGAGGCCCTGACCGAGCGCAACATCGGCAACGTCCTGGCTACCCGCGACCTGATGGCAGACCTGCGCGCCGCCGACCCGTTCCGGCAAGGCGGAGGGCGCGCCTTCTCGAAGGCCGACCGGTCGCGATTTCTTTCCGCACTCGACCGGGCCATGGACGTGGCGGACCGCAACCGCAGGAGCCAGTCTTGAAGCTCTCCCCAGGGGTCGTCTGGGCACTCGGCGCCCTTGTCTGCGCTTCGCTCGATTCCCTCGTGACGCGGCAGATTGCGGCCAGCTACCCGATGTACCAGCTTCTCATGATGCGGAGCGTCTTCGCCCTTGTCGTCGTGATCGCGGTGACCCTCGCGCTCACGCGGGGTCGGCATCGGCTGAGGATGACGCGACCTGGCCTGCACATCCTTCGCGGTCTCTGCTTCTTCATCAGCGTGGTCGCGATGATCCGCGGACTTCTTGTGCTCCCGTTCCAGAATGCAGCACTGATCTACCACATCTCCCCCATCCTGATCGCCTTCCTCGCCCTGGCCCTTCTGGGCGAGCGCGTTCCCCTGCGCCGCTGGGGCGCACTGGCGGCCGGCGCCGTCGGGGTCTGGCTCTTCCTCGACCCGAGCCGGCCCTGGCATGCCGGCAGCCAGGCGCTCTGGCCGCTGGCAGCGGGGGCGGCCTATGCGGGACAGTCGATCCTGGCCCGGCGCATCGGCGCGACCGACAGCGCAGCCGCGCTCGCAGTCTCGATGCTCGCCACCTCGGCAGCGGCGCTCGCGCTCCTCGGTGCGGCGCTCTACGCCGGCCTGATCACGGACACCGGCCTCAGCATGGCTTTCATGCCCGCCTGGACCATCCCCTCGGCCCGCGATCTGGCCTTCTTCGCCGTGATCGCAGCGCTTCTTGCA
>JBNLCA010000120.1:0-8836 GCA_050303575.1 Paracoccaceae bacterium | reverse complement strand
CGCCCATCACCATCGAATAGAGGCCGTCGCACGAGGCGAAGTACCGCTCCTTGAGCCGCTTGGCATCGACAGGATATTTCTTCGCATCGCCCCAACCCTCGAAGTAGCCGAAGACGGTGCGCCGTCCGGCGTCGCGGATGCCCTCGATGGCGGCGTCGGAGTGGTCGGGCGAATGGTGGATCTGGCTGACGTCCATCACCGTCGTCACGCCCGCGTCGAGCTGGGCGAGCGAGCCGAAAAGCTCGTTGATGTAGACGTAGTCAGGCCGGTACTGCATCGAGAAGGACATCAGCATCTTCTCGTAGTAGTTCATCACGCTTTCCGGTCGGCCATCGTTCACCAGGATCGCGTCTGCCAGAACCGAGCGCAGGCCGGTCTCGAACTGGTGGTGATGGGTGTCGATGAAGCCGGGCATGACGATCATGCCCGTGGCATCGACCACCGCCGCGTCGGGCGCGTCGATACTGGCGCCCACGGCGGAGATCTTGCCGCCCTCGATCAGCACGTCTCCTTTGGCGAAGTTGCCGACCGCCGGATCGACCGACAGTACCACCCCGCCCTTCAACAGCACCTTGCGCCCGTCCTCTCCCAGACCCTTCGGCATCGAGGCCGCCGCCGCGCGCTGGGCGTCAATCGAATGCGCGCCGCCACGGATCAGCTCCGCCGCCGAGGCCGAGGTCCCGGCCCGCCAGTCCACGTTCGTCGGACAATCCTTCTGCGGCGTTCCGCCGTCACACAATCTGCACATGCGTCTCCTCCCTGATCGGCATTGCATCCGGGCCCCTGGCCCGTCGTCATGGCCCGATGATCGACTCCGCCATCGGGTATCTTGCGATGGAATGGGCCAGCCGCGAGGCCGCCGCCTGAAGCTCGGTCAGGCGTTCGGCCACCAGCCCCTCGGGCGAAACCATGCCGGTGTAGCCCGACGAGTTCAGCGCAGCGATGGTGCGCCCGCCCGAACCGCGGATCGGCACCGCAAGCGCGGTGATCCCGTAGTCCAGCTGGTCGACCGTCGTCGCATAGTTCCTTTCGCGCGCCAGCATCACCTCGCGCCGGATCGCCTCTCGGTCGGTCAGCGTCTTCGAGGTCAGCGCCTCGGGCTTGAGGTCGCAGAGATACGCCTCGAGCCGCTCGTCCGGTAGGCCGGCCAGAAGCACGCGCCCGAGCGAGGTCGCATGGGCGGGATAACGCGCGCCGATCACCGCCGTCGCGCGGCGGGCGCGCTGAACCGAATAGTGCGCGATGTAGATCACGTCCCGGCCATCGAGCGTCGCCACGGACGAGGCGTCGCCGAAGAGCCCGACGATCTGCCTGAGTTCCGGCAGAAGCATCTCGTCGATACGCGCCGCGAAGTAGAAGGACGAGCCCAGCCCCATCACCTTGGGCCGCAGGAAGAACCGCTTGCCGTTCTGCCCGGCATAGCCGAGCTCGATCAGCGTGATCAGCGACCGCCGCGCGGCCGCCGGGGTCAACCCGGTACGGCGCGCCACTTCCGACAGGCTCATCTCGGGATGCGCCGCGTCGAAACTCTCGATCACGGAAAGGCCCTTGGCCAGCGCCTCGACGAAGTCCGAGGGCCGTTCGCGCTCCACCTCAGCCCTCGGGCGCCAGCACGAAGTCGAAGCTGAACCTGGCGTCCGGCTGATGCTTCAGCGGCACGCCCAGATCCTCGCCCTTCTTCACCGGCTCGACCTTGGCGATCAGCGATTTGCGCACCCCGAACACCGCGTCGTTGTCCAGGTATTCGGTGTTCTCGAAGAAGACCTCGGTGGTGATCGCCCGCATGCCGGGCGCGCGTATGATGTAGTGAAGGTGCGAGGCACGCCACGCGTGCCGGTCGCCCGCCCTGAGAAGCTCTCCCACCGGGCCGTCATAGGGCACGGTGTACGGCTTGGGCAGGACGGTCGTGTACCAGTACTCTCCCTTGTCGTTCGTGGTGAACTGGCCGCGCAGGTCGTACTTGTCCTGCCCGCTGGCCTGCTCCTGGATCGGGTAGGTTCCGGTCGCGTCCGCCTGCCAGGTGTCGACGATGGCCCCGGCGATTGGGTTGTGGAGCGAGTCGGTCACCCGGCCCTTCGCCAGCACCGTCACCCCGTCGCGCCCGTCGGCGAGGTGGTCGCCCAGCTGCATCACCGGCGCGTTGTCGAGGTAGAACGGCCCGAGGTTCGACCCCTCGGTAGCGCCGCCGCGCGTGTTGATCATGTCGACCAGCGCCGAGAAGCCCAGGACGTCCGACAGAAGGATGAATTCGTGCCGCTCGGGCGTCGAGATCTTCCCGCAATCGTAGAGGAACATCAGCACGCGCATCCATTCCTCGTGCGTCAGGTTCACCTCGCGCGTGTAGTCGTGCAGGTGCTCGATCAGCTTGTCGAGGAGCAGCTTGAAGCGCGTCCCCTCCTCGGCGTGAAACGATTCCTTCACCGCATCGGTGATGTTGAACTGGTTGATCGTGCGCATGTCGGTCCTCCCTTGCGGGCCTTGTTCTTTGGGTCCGCGGCGGAGCGCGGCCTTCGGCCTTGACGCAAGGCTAAATCACGCCATACTTTCCGACAAGAGAAAAAAGTTTCGCAATGCGAAAATCCTGGGGAGGATCGATGCGCATCGGCAAGCAGGACAACGCCTTCACGGCGATCGCCACCTCGGATGCCGAGACGATCACGGTGCGCGGGCATGACCTCGTGTCCGATCTCATCGGCCAGATCGACTTCACCGACTATTTCTGGCTGCTGGTCCTGGGCGAACGCCCAACGAAGGCGCAGCGCCGGATGATGGATGCCTGCCTTGTCGCCATCGCCGAGCACGGGCTGGTGCCGTCCGTCCAGGCAGCGCGGATGACGCTGGCGGCCGGTCCCGAGGCCTGGCAGGGCGCGATGGCGGCGGGAATCCTCGGCATGGGGTCGGTGGTCGCAGGATCTTCGGAAGTGTCGGGCCGCTACCTCGCCGAGGTCATCGCCTCGGCCGGGGGCGGCGATCTGGAAGAGGCCGTCGTCCGCAGCCTCAGGGGTCTGAAAGCGGCGCGCCGCAAGGTTCCGGGCCTCGGCCACCCGCAGCATTCGGAAGGCGATCCGCGCGCCGACCGGCTTCTGGCCGTGGCCGATGAAGAAGGCATCTCGGGCCAGCATGTCCGCACCCTGCGCCTGCTCGGCCAACACGCGCCCGACATCATGGACCGGCCTCTCCCGATCAACGTCTCGGGTGCAATCCCGGCGGTGATCCTCGATGCCGGCTGGCCCCTCGACGCAATCAAGGCGGTGCCGATCCTCGCCCGCACCGCCGGCCTCGCCGCGCATCTCTACGAGGAAGCGCAGCGCTCGATCGGTTTCATCATGTCGAACCACGCCGACCAGGCCATTGCCTACGACGGCGAGCCGTCCGGGAAAACGAAATGAAGATCCTGAAGGACATCCGTGTCGTCGAGCTGGGCACCTACATCACCGGCCCGGCGGCAGCGATGCACCTCGCAGACCTCGGAGCCGATGTCATCAAGGTCGAGCGGCCGGGCGAAGGCGACCCGTTCCGCGCCTTCAAGGGCGGCCTCTACTCGCCGCACTACCAGACCTACAACCGCAACAAGCGGTCGATCGCGCTCGACACCAGGGACGCCGGCGACCTTGCCACCTTCCACGATCTCGTCGCCTCGGCCGACGTCTTCATCCAGAACTTCCGCCCCGGCGTCGCCGAGAAGCTGGGCGCGGGCGAGGACGAGTTGCGCAAGGTCAATCCGCGCATCGTCTACTGCGCGATCTCGGGCTTCGGGACATCGGGGCCAAGCCGCGACCGACCGGCCTACGACACGGTGGCGCAGGCGGCGAGCGGCTTTCTTCGCCTCGTCACGCCGCTCACCAACCCGCGCGTGATCGGCCCCGCCATCGCCGACGCGATCACCGGTCAGTATGCCGCGATGGCCATCCTCGCCGCTCTTCTGGAACGCGGACCCAGCGGCACCGGCCGCCGCATCGACATCTCGATGCTGGAAGCGATGACCCATTTCAACCTCGACAGCTTCACCCACTACTACTCGGTGGGCGAGGTCATGGGGCCGCTCTCGCGGCCGGTCGTGTCGCAGTCCTACACGTTCGAATGCGCCGACGGGAAGTGGATCGCGATCCACCTCTCCTCGCCGCCGAAATTCTGGGAGGGGCTGCTCGCGGCCACCGGCCAGACCCAACTCGCCAACGATCCGCGCTTCAGCGAACGCCTTGAACGGATCAAGCATCAGGACGACCTGATCGAGCACTTCACGCCGGTCTTTCTGACCGACACCCGCGACAGCTGGTGCGCCAGGCTCCTCGCTGCCGAGGTCCCGCATTCGCCCGCCTACGATTCGAACGAGGCGCTCGAGGACCCGCAGGCACAGCATCTGCAGATCAAGGTCTCGGCCGAGCATCCCGAGATGGGCACCTTCACCACGGTGCGCCCGCCCTATTCGTTCGACGGTGCGCCGGACCTCGACATCCGGCCGCCGCCGACGCTCGACGAACACGGGGAAGAAATCCGCAAGGAGCTCGCAAGACGAAGGACGGGCTAGGGAGGGAGACATGAGCCACGAGGAGACATCGCTGCCGGTCGCGGCGGTGATGGAGGCCAGCAAGGCGATGCTGCAAAAGCAGCTCTACGCCATCTTCACCATGCCCGCGAACGGGATCGGGCCTGTGCTCGCGAACATGGGCGACCACCTCGCCTTCCAGGTCCAGCTCGAGAAGGACGGCATCATGTATGCCGCGGGCCCGCTCTGGACCGACGACGAGCAGAGCTGGGAAGGCGAAGGCATGGTGATCGTCCGCGCCGCCTCGCGCGCCGAGGCCATCAAGATTGCCGAGCGCGACCCGATGCACCAGCGCGGCGCCCGCACGTTCCGCGTGCGGCCCTGGATGATCAACGAAGGAACGGTCACGGTCCGGCTGGACTTCTCCAGCCAGACTTTCGACCTGGCATAATAAGGGAGGAAACGATGAAGGCACTGAGAGGACTGATTGCCGCGACCATGATCGCGGCGCCCGCGCCCCTGGTGGCGGAAGAGGTGATCAACCTGACCGTTGCATCCAGCCATCCGACCGCGATCCCGTGGGTCGGCATGATCCAGACCCACTTCATGGCGAAGACCGACGAGATCCTCGCCCAGACCGGCACCTACAGGATCGAATGGAACGAGGCATTCGGCGGCCAGCTCTACAAGGCGAACGCCACGCTGACCTCGGTCGAGGAAGGGATCACCGACATCGGCTGGGTCTTCTCGTTCCTGGAAGCCGCCAAGCTGCCGCTTTCGCAGGCGTCGAGCTACGCGCCCTTCTCGACCAACAACCCGGCCGTGCAGCTCGAGGTGATGGCCGATCTCTTCGAGACCAACGAGGCCTTCCGCAACGAATGGGAACAGTACAACCTCAAGGTGCTCGGCTTCACCGGCACGGACGGCTATGACGTCTACACCAAGGAGCCACTCGCCGGCTTCGCGGCGCTGAACGGAATGAAGCTCTCGGCGCCGGGCGTCCTCGGCAACTGGCTGCGCGGCACCGGCGCGAACGCCGTCGATGGCGCGCTCACCACCTTCTACACCGACATCCAGACCGGCGTGTCCGACGGCGTCCTGTCGCTCGCGCTCGGCGTACTTCCGGCCAAGATCTACGAGGTCGCGCCCTACATCACCCGTGTCGACATGGGCGTCGCCTACTCGGGCGCGGTGGCGATCAACCGCGACTCGTGGGATGCGCTGCCCGAGGAAGTGCAGAACGCGATGATCGAGGCGGGCAAGTACTACACCCAGTCGCACGGCCAGGACCTGCTGGAACGCCACGAGTTCGCGATGAACAAGATGGTCGAACTCGGCGCCGCGCAGAACCCGCCGGTCACGATCACCCCGATGAGCCAGGAGGACCGCACCGCCTGGGTGAACGCGATGCCCGACATCGCCAAGGAATGGGCCGACACGCTGGAGGGCCAGGGCATCCCGGCGCGCGACTTCATGAAGGCCTACATGGACGGCCTTCGCGCGCGCGGCGAGACGCCGGTCCGCGACTGGGACAACGAACTCTAGCCCGTGCCCGAAGCGGCCAAAAGCAACGGCGCCCCGGAGACGGGGCGCCTCCTCGCCCGGGCGGGACGCGCCTGGGCGCTTGTCGTGGACGGCCTTGCCGCGCTCGGCACGGTGATGATCGGTCTTCTGATGCTGGTCATCTGCGCCGACGTGGTGGCGCGGAACCTCTTCGGCGGCTCGCTCCCGCTCGTGTCCGAACTCGGCGCCCTGATGCTGGTGATGATCGTCTACCTGCAACTCGCCACCACCGTCCGCGCCGACCGCCTTGCCCGCGCCGACATCTTCTTCTTGGCCGTGACCGAGGGCCGCCCGCGGGCCCGCGCGATCCTCACCGCGATCTTCAACGCTGCCGGTGCCGCGCTTGTCGGCGGCATCGCCTGGTCGACGCTTCGCATCCTAGAAAAGGACTATGCCTCGAACGAGTATATTGGCGTCACCGGCATCGCCACGCTGCCGACCTGGCCGTTCCGCGCGCTGATCCTGCTCGGCGTCACCGTCGCCGCGATCGAGTTCCTTGTGCGCACCGCCGCCGCCCTGCGCCGTGCAAAGGCCCCGGCATGACGCCCATCGAGATCGGCATCCTCGCGACCGTCGCTCTTCTGGTGCTGATCGCCATCGGCCTACCCATCGGCCTTTCGATGCTCGCCGTCTCGTTTGCCGGAGTGGCCGCGATCCGCAACGAGCGCGTCGCGACCAACATGCTCGGCGCCGTCGCCAACGACTCGCTGCGCGAATATCTCTTCGCGGTGGTGCCGCTCTTCGTGCTGATGGGGCTTCTGGTCACCGTCTCTGGGGTCGGCAAGGATACGTTCGACGTGTTCGAGCGGGCGCTGAAGCGCCTGCGCGGCGGGCTCGGCACCGCCACCGTCTTCTCGAACGCGGTCTTCGCCTCGATCACCGGCATCTCGATCGCATCGGCCTCGGTCTTCGCCCGCGTCGCGGTGCCCGAGATGGTGCGCCACGGCTATACCAAGAGCTTCTCGACCGGCGTCGTCGCCGGCTCGTCCGTTCTCGGCATGCTGATCCCGCCGTCGCTCCTGATGATCGTCTACGCCGTCCTCGCCGAGGAATCCGTCGGCCGCATGTTCCTCGCCGGGGTCGGCCCGGGCATCCTCCTTTCCTTCATGTTTGCGGCGACGATCTGGCTTCTCGCGACCTTCCGGCCCGGCCTGGTCTTCGACCGCCGCCAGGACACGACCGATATCGGCGCGCTGTCGCTTGTCGACACGGTCAGGAAGGCGATCCCGATCCTGTGCCTGATGATCCTCGTCCTCGGCGGCCTTTATGGCGGGTTCCTCAACCCCACCGAGGCCGGCGCGGTCGGCGCCTTCGGAGCCCTCGTCGTCGCGCTGATCCGCCGCTCGCTCGACGGCCGCAGCTTCTGGCGCCTCCTCGTCGAGACCGGCCAGATCACCGTCTCCGTCCTGATCCTGATCATGGCCGCGACGTTCTTCAGCCGGATGCTGGCGATGTCGGGCCTGCCGAACGCGCTCGCCTCGGCGCTGCTCGAGGGCTCTCTCGGACCCTACGGGTTCCTGCTGATCTACCTCGTCCTCGTGATCGTCCTCGGCTGCCTGATCGACTCGATCTCGATCATGCTGATCCTGCTGCCCATCGCGCTGCCGGTCGCACAGTCCGCCGGCTTCGACCTGATCTGGTTCGGGGTGCTTACCGTCGTCGCGGTCGAGATGGGCCTTCTGACCCCGCCCTTCGGCCTGTCTGTCTACACGATCAAGTCGTCGATGGACGACCCCGACCTTCGCCTCGGCGACATCTTCCGCGGCGCGGTGCCCTTCGTGCTGACGATGATCGCCTGCCTCGCCATTCTCGTCGCCTTCCCGTCCATCGCGACCTGGCTCGCGCGCCTCTGACAAGGACCACCCATGAAAACCCTGCTCTTCCTCTGCGGCTCGCTCCGCGCCCAGTCCTCGGCCCGTGGGACGATGCGCACGCTGATCCGCGCACTCGACGGCAAGTGCGCGGCGGTCGAGGCCGACATCGGCCGCCTGCCCCACTACAATGCCGACGTGACCGACGATCCCGAGGTCGCCTCCTTCATCGAGACGGTGCGCAAGGCCGACGGCGTCGTCTTCGTCACGCCCGAATACAATTACTCGATCCCGGGCGTCCTGAAGAATGCCATCGATTGGGCCTCGCGCCCCGGCTACAACTCGGTGTTCAAGGGCAAGCCATGCATTGTCGTCACCACATCGGGCGGCGCGATGGGGGGCGTCCGGGCGCAGGCGGCCCTGAAGTACGTGCTGACCGCGCTTCTGGCCGACACGTTCGAGTGGCAGGAGATCCTCGTCCCGCAGGCGAACGCCAAGATGAAGGACGGGAAGCTCGATGACCCCGCCTTCGTCGAATTCGCCCTGCCCGCTTTCGAGGCCTTCCTGGACCGAGTGTGACCGATTATCCCGGACCGACCAGTCTTACGGTTCCGCGTAAAATACCCATTCGCACGGGACGGGTCGAGGATGGCACTCACGACGGCCACAAGGCGATGCGTGACGTGCCGATCAGGACGTCACCACCGGAACGGGTGCAATTCGCCTTCGTCGCTCACTGCCCGACGACCAGCAGACTCCGTCCGGCAATCTCTCTCCTCAAGTCGGAGCTTGTACCGAGAATGTTGATCTCTGGTAGCAGGTCAGTCTTGGTGCTTGGCGAAGTCAGAAGAGAGGGAAAAAGAAACAACTTCAATGATTACTGGCGGAAGGGGTGGGATTCGAACCCACGGATGGTTGCCCATCGCCGGTTTTCAAGACCGGTGCAATCGACCACTCTGCCACCCTTCCGGACCCG
>JBNLCA010000119.1:0-5724 GCA_050303575.1 Paracoccaceae bacterium | reverse complement strand
TTTCCTCAACGACGGCGCCGGCGAGACGCTCGGTACCTTCGACAGGGTCGAACGTTTTCTGCCCGGGGGCCATCGCCTCGGCTTCGCGATGAACGCGGGTATGTACCATGCCGACCGACGGCCGGTCGGGCTGTTCATCGAGGGGGGCACCGAGCGCGCACCGATCGTGACGAGCGCGGGCCCGGGCAATTTCGGCCTCCTGCCGAACGGCGTCTTCTGCATCGCTGAGCGGTTTGCGGTTATCGAATCCCGTCGCTTTGCCGCCAATCCGCCCGCCTGCCGCTTTGCCTCGCAATCCGGCCCGATGCTGGTGATCGACGGCGCGCTCCATCCCCGCTTTCTGGTCGACGCCACCTCGCGTTACATCCGCAACGGTGTCGGCGTCTCTGCGGACGGAAGTCGCGCCTTCTTCGCCATTTCGGACCGGCCGGTGACGTTCCACGAATTCGGCCGGCTCTTCCGCGACGTTCTGAAAACACCGAACGCGCTCTATTTCGACGGCAAGGTCTCGCGCCTCTACGCGCCCGAGCTTCGGCGCGACGACTTCGGTTTCCAGATGGGGCCGATCGTCGGGCTGGTGGTGCCGGCGGACTGAAGACGGGCCGGTTGACAGGCCCGGGCGGCGCCGATAGCAGCCCGACCTCGAAGAAGGAGCACGCCATGGCGCGCAAGGGCCGCGACATTTCCGGATGGCTGGTGGTGGACAAGCCGGCGGGGATCACCTCGACCGCGGTGGTGGGCAAGGTGCGCTGGGCGCTGGGCGCCAGGAAGGCGGGCCATGCCGGCACGCTCGACCCGGCGGCGACCGGGGTTCTGGCGGTGGCACTGGGCGAGGCGACGAAGACCGTGCCCTACATCACCGACGCGCTGAAATGCTATCGGTTCACAGTGCGGCTGGGGCAGGCGACCAACACCGACGATGCCGAAGGCGAGGTGATCGCGACCTCGGACGCGCGCCCGACGGACGACGAGATCCGCGCCGCTCTCGCGCCCTTCCGGGGCGAGATCCTGCAGGTCCCGCCGAAGTTCTCGGCGGTCAAGGTGGATGGCGAGCGCGCCTATGCGCTTGCCCGCGACGGCGAGGATGTCGAACTGGCCGCACGCCCGCTCTGGGTCGAGAGCCTGGAGATGATCGCCCGCCCCGACGCCGACCATGTCGAGCTGGAGATGGTCTGCGGCAAGGGCGGCTACGTGCGTTCGGTCGCCCGCGACCTCGGGCAGGCGCTCGGCTGCCACGGCCATGTCCTCTCCCTGCGCCGGACCTGGTCGGGCCCCTTCGACGCCGCGGACGGGATCGGCCTCGACGAGATCGAGCGGCTGGCGAAAACACCCGACCTTGACGCGCGGCTCCTGCCGCTCGAGGTCGGCCTCGCCGACCTGCCCGAGCTGCCCGCCACGTCCGAGGGCGTCGCGCGACTCAGGAACGGCAATCCCGGCCAGGTCCTCGCGGCGAGCTGCGACTACAACGAGGAAGCCTGGGCCTCGTTCGGCGGCAAGGCCGTCGCGGTCGGCAACTACCGCGCGGGCGAACTGCATCCCAGCCGCGTCTTCGTGCAATGATCTCTAGTCTTGTCCCGAGTATGCCGTGGGTCCGGGGGCAGCGCCCCCGGCCTTGCCGATGATCACCCGCACCCACATCAAGGGCGATGCGCCTTCGACGGCGGTCTATTCGGATTGCGAGGCCTACCGCTACCTCCTCACCCGGGTCTGGGATCCCGAAGGCCGCAAGGCGCTCTTCGTCATGCTCAACCCCTCGACCGCGACCGAGGTGCAGAACGACCCCACGGTCGAGCGTTGCGAGCGGCGGGCGCGGGCTCTGGGCTTCGGCGCCTTCCGCGTGACCAACATCTTTGCCTTTCGCGCCACCGATCCCAGGGTCATGCGCGCTGCGACCGATCCGGTCGGGCCCGGGAACGACGCGGCGATCCGCGAGAGCGCGCCCTGGGCCGACATGATCGTCTGCGCCTGGGGCACGCACGGCGATCACCTGGCACGCGGGCCGGAGGTCGAGCGCCTCCTGCGCGCCACCGGCCGGCCGCTCCATCACCTCGGCCTGTCGAAGGCCGGCCACCCCAAGCATCCGCTCTATATCGGTTACGACAGGCAGCCCGAGCCCTGGGCCTGACCTTGCATGCCGGCCTGCGCCGCGCCAGTCTGGCGCCATGATCCCCGGTTTCACCCGCACCCGCATCGAAGTCGGCGAGGTCACGCTCTCGGTCCTCGAGGGCGGCGAGGGCGCGCCGCTGATCCTGCTCCACGGCTATCCCCAGAACGCGCTCTGCTGGATGCGGGTCGCGCCCGACCTCGCGCGGCATTTCCGCGTCATCGTGCCGGACCTGCGCGGCTACGGGATGAGCGACGCGCCACCGGACGATGCGGACCACCGGGTCTATTCCAAGCGCACCATGGCCGCCGATATCACCGGCCTGATGGACCGCCTGGGAATCCCAAGCGCCATGATCCTTGGCCACGACCGCGGCGGGCGGGTGGCCTACCGGCTGGCGCTCGACCATCCCGAGCGGGTCAGACGCCTTGGCATCATCGAGATCGTGCCTACCGGCGATTTCTGGGCCGCATGGAACGCCGAGCTCGCGCTCAAGGCCTATCACTGGACCTTCCTCGCCCAGCCCGCGCCCTTGCCCGAGCGGATGATCGGCGCCGATCCGGTTGCCTATGTCGACCACACGCTCAGCACCTGGACGCTGGCAAAATCGCTCGACATCTTCCCGCCAGAGGCGCTGGCCTCCTACCGGGCGCAGGCCCAGGACGCGGCGCATCTCACCGCCATGTGCGCCGATTACCGCGCCGGAGCCACGTTCGACCGGGCGCTGGACGATGCCGACCGCGCAGCGGGCCGCACCATCGCCGCGCCGCTCAGGTTCCTCTGGGCCGAGGGCGGCTTTCCCGCCTCGACCGGCGATCCCGCCGGCGTCTGGCGGCGCTGGGCGCCCGAGGTCACGGATGCCTCCTGCGCCTCGGGCCACTTCGTCATGGAGGAGAACCCCAAGGCCGTCCTCGAGACCTTCCTGCCATTCTTCTCGGCCGCTTGAGCCGTTAACCAACCCTGCATTTTTTCGCGTCCCAAGCCCCGATTCCGCGCTGGAATTAACCCGCCGGAATGCGGCTTTCCCTAATGTCGGTCTCTGGTGGGCCTGCCGCAGGGGTGCGGCGGGCGATTGAGGGATCATTCCGATGCTGATGCTTCTGGCCGGCGCGTTCGGCGCGCTACTCGTGGGCTCGATCCTGGAGATATCGCTCGACGCGGACGAGGATCCCGAGGCCGAGCCCGACGCGGACGCCGACGGCGGCACAATGCCGATCAGCGGCACCGAGGGCGACGACGTCATTGCCGGTACCGACGGGGCCGACGTGATCGAGGCACAGGGCGGCAACGACGTGGTCACCGCGGGGGCGGGCGACGATCTGGTCTCGGGCGGTTCGGGCGTCGATCTCCTCGATGGCGGTGACGGGCAGGACACGCTCCTGGGCGGCGAGGGGAACGATTCGCTCTATGGCATGGAAGGCGACGATGTGCTGGCGGGCGAGGAAGGCGACGACACGCTCTATGGCGATATCGGCGCCGACACGCTCCTGGGTGGGGCGGGCGCCGACAGCCTGATCGGCGGCACCGAGAATGACAGCCTCGATGGCGGCGCGGGGGACGATTCGCTGCAAGGCGGCTGGGGCGACGACGTCCTTGCGGGCGGCGAAGGCAACGACGCGCTGGCCGGTGGCGCCGGCAATGACACGCTGATCGGCAGCGACGAGGAGCAGGCGCTGCGCGACTGGCTGAACGGTGGCGACGACGATGACCTTCTGGTCATGGGCGCCTCGGACATGGGCTCGGGCGGCGATGGCGCCGACACGTTCCGGATCGACCTTGGCGGTTTCGCGGGTCTCGATGCGCCGGCCGAGGTTCTGGATTACAGCGCCGACGACGACCGTCTGGAGGTGCTCTACGACCCGGACGAGGGCGAAGCCCCGGCGATCGAGGTCGCCCTCGACCCGGCGAACGAGGACAATGCCCTGATTCTGGCCGACGGCAACCTCGTCGCCGTCATTCAGGGCGGCGCCGGCCTCACGGCCGAGGACATCGCGCTCGTCGCGCAGGCGCCAGCGGCCTGAGGGCTGGACAGCGGCGCGGCCCAAGGTAGGGTCGAGCCATGAGCCGACGCCCGCGCAAGACCGACGCCCTTCTTCCCGACCCTGGCGCGCCCTCGACCGAGCACGCGGTCGAGGAACTCTCGGCCGAGGTCGCCGCGCTGAGGGCGGAGCTCCACAAGCTGACGTCCCACCGGTTCATGCGGATCCAGAACTCGCTCTGGCGGCTTCTGCTCTACCAGCTGACGAACGGCCTGATGGTCGGTCTCGGCACCGTCCTTGGCGCGACGATCCTGGTCTCGTTCCTGGCCTATTTCCTGTCGCAGATCGAGCTTCTGCCGATCATCGGCGAGTACGCGACCCGTGTTCTCGAACAGATCGAGCTGACCCGGAAATGAAAAGGCGGGCCGCGTTGGGCCCGCCCTTTCGTCCGGTTCTGCCGCTCGTCAGGCCGGCTGCTTGGCGAAACGCAGGTAGGGCAGCCTGATGTCGAGATCGCCGTACTTGGCCTTGGCATCCTCGGTCGGCACCGACAGCGCGACGATCACGTCCTGGCCGGGTACCCAGTTGGCGGGCGTTGCGAAGGGCACGCCGTCGGTGGCCCGAACGGCGTCGAGCGCGCGGAGGATCTCGGCGAAGTTGCGGCCGATCGACATCGGGTAGGTCATCGTCAGGCGGACCTTCTTGTCGGGCCCGATGATGTAGACGGTGCGCACCGTGGCCGAGTTCGCGGGCGTCCGCCCTTCGGTCGGCAGGTAGTAATCGGCGGGCAGCATGTCATAGGCCTTGGCCACCGTCAGCGACGTGTCGTCGATGATCGGGAAATTGGCCGGCGCGCCGGCAAAGGCCTCGATGTCGCGCTTCCATTTCTGGTGATCCTCGACCGAATCGACCGAAACGCCGATCACCTTGGTGTTGCGCTTCTCGAATTCGGGGGCGAGTTGGGCCACCGCGCCGAACTCGGTCGTGCAGACCGGGGTGAAGTCGCGCGGGTGGGAGAAGATGATGGCGTAGCCGTCGCCGATCCACTTGTGGAACTCGATCTTGCCTTCGGTCGAGTCGGCGGTGAAATCGGGGGCGATGTCGTTGATGCGAAGTCCCATGGCGGTCTCCTTCTGATCGATTTGCCCAAGACATAAAGGCTGGCGGGGCCGGTTGCACGGGGGGCGGCGCGGAAAAGGCCGTTGTGCCGGGCGCGCGGCCAAGGCGGGAACGTTGTCCGCCGGAAGCGTGCGCCGAGCGGACGGGCGTCGTGGTCTGGCCCATGCCGTGAGCAGGGCCCGCGGCGCGCAAGGCGTCGGAGACGGGGCCGCGCGTCCGCCCCCTACGTGCCGAGCTGCCGCAGCAACTCCTCGTGCAAGATCGGCGGCGCCACCAGAAGACCGGGCGCAACCGGTTCTTCCCGGTTGAAGCCCAGCGCCGCGCCCGCCGGATCGGTCGCCAGCGCCCCGGCCTCGGCGCAGATCAGGGCGCCGGCGGCGATGTCCCATTCCCAGGCAGGCCTGAAGGTGAAGGTGGCGTCGAAACTGCCGTCGGCAATGCGCGCCATCCGGTAGGCCAGCGAGGCGCGGAAATGCCGCTCGACCGGCGGGACGCCCTTCGGCCAGTTGGCGGGCGCGAGCG
>JBNLCA010000118.1:0-5863 GCA_050303575.1 Paracoccaceae bacterium | reverse complement strand
TTCGAGTTGTAGGTGGCCTCGTAGAGGTCCTTCTCGGCGTTGTAGAGCTTGGGGTTCGCCAGCTCGTCAGCGATCAGGAGCTGGCTTGCATAGGCGCGCACCTGATCCTCGGGCAGCGCCGGGCCGCCCTCGTCGGTGAGCGAGCGGATCGGCACGAACTTGAGCCCGTGGCAGGCCGCGCAGACCTCGGTGTAGATCTGCAGGCCGCGCTGGACCGAGTGCGAGTCGTATGTGCCGAACGGGCCCTCGAACGGGAAGGCCACGTCCTCGATATGGACCTCGGCGCCTTCCGCCACGGCGGCGGCCGGGGCGAACGCGACCAGCGCGGCGAAGGCAGTGGCGGCGAGGGCGGTTTTCCTGAGCATCTGTCTCATCCTTTCCCTCACTCGGCCGGGTTGGCCGAACCGGCCTTGCCGTAGTGGTCGTTGAAGTCCTCCTCGACGGTCGAGGGCTGGGCCATCGGCCGCTCGAGGATGCCCAGAAGCGGCAGGATCACCAGGAAGTAGGCGAACCAGTAGGCGGACGCGATCAGCGAGATCCACGAGGTGAGCTCGGTCGGCGTCTGGCTGCCGGCCCACATCAGCACGAAGAAGTCGACCACGAGGAGCCAGAACCACCATTTGAACATCGGTCGGTAGCGGCCCGAGCGCACGTTCGACGTGTCGAGCCACGGCGCCAGCGCCACGACGAGGAGCGAGCCGAACATGGCAAGCACACCGAAGAGCTTGGCGTCGACGATGCCGCCGGTCACGAGCGAGGCGAGCTGCACCGCCCAGACGTCGGCGGTGAAGGCGCGCAGGATCGCGTAGAACGGCAGGAAGTACCATTCCGGCACGATGTGGGCCGGGGTCTTCAGCGCGTCCGCCTCGATGTAGTTGTCCGGGTGGCCGAGATAGTTCGGCATGAAGCCGACGACCGCGGCAAAGATCACCAGGATCACCACCAGCGCGAAGAGGTCCTTGATCACGAAGTAGGGCCAGAAGGGCACGGTGTCCTTCTCGGCCTCTTCCTTCGAGGTGCGCCGCACCTCGACCCCGGCGGGGTTGTTGTTGCCGGTCGTGTGGAAGGCCCAGATATGCACGACCACCAGGCCCGCGATGACGAAGGGCAGGAGGTAATGCAGGCTGAGGAACCGGTTCAGCGTCGCGTTGTCGACCGCCGGACCGCCCAAGAGCCAGGTCTGGATCGGCTCGCCCACGAGCGGGATCGCTCCGAACAGGCCGGTGATGACGGTGGCGCCCCAGAAGGACATCTGGCCCCAGGGCAGCACGTAGCCCATGAAGGCGGTGGCCATCATCAGAAGATAGATGATCATGCCGATCACCCAGGTCACCTCGCGCGGGGCCTTGTAGCTGCCGTAGTAGAGGCCGCGGAAGATGTGGGCATAGACGGCGATGAAGAAGAGCGAGGCGCCGTTGGCGTGCAGGTAGCGGAACATGTAGCCGCCGCGCACGTCGCGCATGATGTGCTCGACCGAAGCGAAAGCGTAGTCGACATGCGGGGTGTAATGCATGACGAGCGCGACGCCGGTGGCGATCTGGAGGACCAGGCAGAAGGCGAGGACGATGCCCCAGATCCACATCCAGTTGAGGTTCTTCGGCGTCGGGATCATCAGTGTGTCATAGACAAGCGAGACCACCGGAAGCCGTGTGTGAAGCCACTTCTCGAAGCCGGTGCGGGGTTCGTAGTGGTCGTGCGGAATGCCAGCCATCTTGTCCTCCCTCAGCCCAGTTTCACGGTTGCGTCGTCAAGGAACGACAGAACCGGCACGTCGAGGTTGCGCGGGGCGGGCCCTTTGCGGATGCGGCCAGCGGTATCGTAGTGCGACCCGTGGCAGGGGCAGAACCAGCCGCCGAACTCGCCCGCGCCGTCACCGATCGGCACGCAGCCGAGGTGGGTGCAGACACCGATCATGATCAGCCATTCGCCGTTCTCGCCGAAGGACCGGTTCTCGTCGGTCGCCTCGGCATCGGCGGCGATGTTCTCGTTCTCGGCGTTCGGATCGATCAGGTCGGAGATGTTGACCGCGCGGGCGGCCTCGATCTCGTCGGCGGTGCGGCGGCGGATGAAGACCGGCTTGCCGAGCCACTTGACGGTCAGCTGGGTGCCTTCCGCGACGCCCGAGATGTCGACCTGGATCGACGACAGGGCCTCGACGTCGGCCGAAGGGTTCATCTGGTTGACGAGCGGCCAGACCGCCGCGCCGGTCGCCACCACGCCGGCTCCGGCGGTGGCATAATAGAGGAAATCCCTCCGGGTGCCTTCCTGATCTTCTGGGTTGGACACGAGTCGCTCTCCTTCCTCGGGCCGTAACGGACCGGGCCACTGTCCCAAGTAGCCTTTCGCGGCGGCTTTTAACCGTCAAAACTGGGATCGTCCAGCAGACAATCCGGCGCAGAGACAGGCCGGGCAAGGGTGCCGCATTGCGGCCACTCGGACGGCCCGGTACAAAGGCGTCGAGTGGCTGGGAGAGGCATCGCCGTGGTCCGTTTGCTCAGGTGCGCTGGAATGGTCGCGGCCCTGGTCTCGGGCCTTGCCGCGCCGGCGCCGGCCGAGGTGGTCCTCTCGTTCTACGGCGGCTTTCAGACCGCACCGCACAGCAACGTGCACGATTCCGTCTTGGGCGACGCCCATGTCGGCTGGGACGGCAAGTCCTTCGCCGCGCCGCCCTATTACGGTGTCCGCGCCACCTGGTGGCGGAATGAGGCCTGGGGCTGGGGGCTCGATTTCAACCACGCCAAGGTCTATGCCGACGATCCGGCGGCCTATGGTTACGACTGGCTGGAGTTCTCGGACGGGCTCAACATTGCGACCCTAAACCTTTGGCGACGTTGGCAGAATGAGGGCAAGTGGACGCCCTATGTGGGCGCCGGGATCGGTATCGCGGTTCCGCATGTCGAGATCCAGCGCACGGGCGAGGCGCGGACCTTCGGATACCAGCTGACCGGCCCGGCGATCCAGCTGGTTGCGGGGGTCAGCTATGATCTTTCCGACCGCTGGGCGATCTTCGGCGAGTACAAGGGCACCTACAGCCGGAACAAGGCCGAGGTCGACACCGGCGGCACGTTCGAGACCGACATCATCACCAACGCCGTGAACCTGGGCGTTTCGTTCAGGTTCTGACGGGCGACCCGCTCATCACCTTTCCCTAGCGTAACCGGAGCAGGACACGGGGCCGGTCCTTTGGATGGCTTTCGGCCCTGCGTCTTCGCCGCGCAAGGGGCCGGGAAGCTGACATCGGCGCGACATCGCGTGGCGAGGCGCAGGACCTTGTCACCCCGCCGGCGGCACCGTCTCGACCATGCTCGGCCGTTTCGCGAAGGCCGCCTCCCAGGCCGCAAGCCCGGGATGACCCTTGCGCCAGTCGCGCGCGGCGTGACGCAGGTCGAGATAGCCGAGCGCGCAGCCCACCGCGATCTGCCCGATGTCGAGCGGCCCGCTCAGATGCGCCATCCAGCGCTCCTCCAGGACGTCGAGCGCCCGAGCGACCTTGGCCCACTGGCCCTCGATCCAGGCGTCGAAGCGCTTGTCCTCGGGACGGACGCGGGATTCGTAGACGATCAGGATCGCCGCATCGATGATGCCGTCGCCGGTCGCTTCCAGCGTCAGCGCATCCCACAGCCGCGGCGCAGCGGGATAGAGCTGGCCGCCCGCCCGGTCGGCGAGAAACCGGCAAATCACCCGGCTGTCGTAGAGCGCGCCGCCGTCCGGCCGTTCCAGTGTCGGCACCTTGCCCAGCGGGTTCTGCGCCACCGGCATCGTGCCCGGATCGACCGGCGTGCCGCCCGAGGGGACGAGCTCGACATCCTTCAGCTGACCGGTCTCGTGCAAGAGCACCATGACCTTCCGCACATAGGGCGAGGTGTGCGAATGATAGAGCCTGAGCATGGATCCCCCGTCGAATGACCGCTTTGGCGGACCCTAGGCGCGGCGGCGGCCACTGTCCATCGCGGCCCGGTCAGGGCCTGCGCAGGGCGGTGATCTCGTTCGCCGCGACCTCGGCGCCGCTTTCCATCACCAGGACCGTGCCGCCGTTCTCGCCCCGCGCCTCGACGATCTCGGAATAGACGTCGACGGGAGTCGAGGCGACCGGCACACCGGACTGGAAGCTGACCAGCTCGAACGAATAGACGCCGTGCAGGTATGGGCTGCCCGACGGGCCGGTGCCGGTCCATTCGATCGGCTCGGCCGAAACCGGGATCTCGCGCCGCTCGATCTCGTTGCCGTTCGCGTCGCGGACCACGAGTTCGGCGCGGTCGGCGCCCAGCACCGGGTTCGGCGAAAGGGTGATCGGCTCGCCCCGGAACAGCGCCGGGACTGGCGCGCGACCCTCCATCCCGACCCAGCTGGCGAACTGCGCCATCCCCATCGCGGCGAACTGGTCGCCCATCGCGGCCAGCAGGTCGTTGGTCTTCACCTGCTGCTCGACGGACGAGAAGGTTGCGAGCTGGACGGCGAACTCCTCGGCCTTCATCGGGCTGAGCGGGTCCTGGTTCTGGATCTGCGTCGTCAGCATCGTCAGGAACGTGTTGAAATCGGCGCTGATCGCCGACTTGGGCGCGCCGACCGTGGTGGTTGCGGGCCGGGTCGAGGTGGTCGAGGTGGCGGGCGAGGTTTCCATGGTGTGATTCCTGTCAGAGCCGGAGGTCGAGGCCCGAGCCTGACGGGCCGGGGCGGGCGGGGATCGGGCGGTCCTTGGACGGGCCGTGCGGGCCGGGCCGGTCGGGGACCGGGTCGTCATGGCCCGCGCCGAACCGGCCACCGCCGTAGAAGTCCTGCGGTGCGCGGCCGTCGGGCCGGCGGTCCGAGCCGAAGTCGAAACTGACATCGCGGTAGCCGATCTCGCGCAGCTCGCGCGCGAGCTGATCGGCATGGCGGCGCAGAAGATCGAGCGTTTCGCCGCGGTCGGCCGCCACATGCACCACCATCGTCCGATCGCCGGGTTCGAGCGCAACGCGCACCGGCCCAAGCTCGGCCGGATCGAGCCTCAGTTCAATCCGCCCGTCGGCGCTGGCCTGGAGCGCCACGGCAATCTGCTGAGCGGCATGTGGCCCGTGATCGGGGCGGGCCTGCGCTGCATGGGGCAAGGCATGCGGCGCGCCGGGTTGCGGCGCGGCCGGCTCGCGGGCGGCGGCGGGCGCCACCGTTGCCTCCGCCGGGGCCGAGTCGGTTCGTGCCGCAGTGATCGTTCCATCGCCCGGTCGCGCCACCGCAACGGATGGGCCCGGCCCCGCACCGTCGTCATCCTTCGGCCGCTCTGTGCGCGGATCATTGCCCTGAGCGGCGCGCGGAGAATCGGTGCGGCCGACCTCGACCTCCGACGGCGGCACCGCACCAACCGCTGGCGGAACGGACTCTGTTCGAGCCGCCGCCCGTGGCGCCTCGTGCGACACCGGAGGGCCAAGGGGGCCTGATCGCGGATCAGCATTTCCGCTGCGCGGAACTTCCGGTGCGGCCCGGATCTCGTTCGGTGTCTCCAGGACAGGCTGTGCCGGCCTGAGCATCGCGGACGCGGCGGACCCTGGCGCTTCGTTTGTTGCCAGATAGCGTGGCGAATTCGGAGTGGCCGGCGATGTTCCCTCCGGCGCGGCGGAGCGGATCGGCGCGCCACTCGCGTCTGCCGTCGGCGGCAGGTCCGCGGGAATGACGGTACGACCGGTTTCAGACCCGGTGCCGGGCGGTCGGTCCGGTGCGGGCGTGTACGGTCGGTCGGGCGATGCGCGGAGGCCGGCTGAGTCTCCGGTCCACGACCCTTCCGGCTCAGGCGAGGGACGTGCGTTGGTGGACGTCGCGGCCGGACCGACAGCACGCGGGGCCGTGTCTTCGCTTGCGCCCGGTTCGGACTTGGCCGTTGTGGGCGAGG
>JBNLCA010000117.1:0-14721 GCA_050303575.1 Paracoccaceae bacterium | reverse complement strand
CTTCCAAGTCGATCTCCGACCAGGTGGCCAGCCGCAGCTCGCCCGGGCGCGGCACGAGGAGGGCCAGAAGCTGCAGGCCGAGGCGGGTGACTGTCTGGCCGCGAAAGCCGTCGATGGCGCGCATGAGGTCGCCCAGCGCCTCGCGGTCGGTTATCGCCGCGCGGGACGTGACCGTGGGGCGGATCAGGGCGTCGCGGAGCGCATGGGTCGGGTCCGTTTCGGCCGCGCCGCACGCCACGGCGTAGCGGAACACAGCGCCGATCTTCGCGCGCAGCCGGCGGGCGGTCTCGTAATTGCCCTTGGCCTCCACCTTGCGCAGGCATTTCAGGATCACGGGCGCGGTGATGTCGGACATGGGCAACTTGCCAAGGTCGGCATTGGCGAGGCCGAGAAGCCATTCTGTCTTGTCGAGTGTGACGGCCGCGCGACCCTCTTTCCTCACCTTGTCGACGTAAGCCTTCGCCTGAGCCTCGAAGGTGACGCCCCGGCTCTCGCGGTCCCGGCGCTTCTGCTCCTGCTTGGCGGCACTCGGGTCCGTACCGTTGGCCAACATTGCGCGCGCGTCGTCCCGCGCCGCCCGTGCCTGCGCTAGGCTGACCGCCGGGTAGGCACCGAAGGACAGAAGCTTCTCCCGGCTGGCGACCCGATACTTCATCTGCCACAGCCGCGACCCGTTCGGCTTCACGAGTAGGAACAGACCGTCGAAGTCCCCGGCCTTGTAGGGTCGGTCCTTCGGTTTCAGGCTTCGAATCCTGGCATCGCTCAGGGGCACGGGGTGAACTCCAGTTCGAGTCCGCGCCGTTCGATACCCCCAATGATACCCCCAAACTGGGGGTATTCTGTCGCATCCGGTCGGACTAAGCTGGACAACGCCTCTGGCACAAAGCCCTTATACACAAGGGCTTTCTGGATGTCATCGGACGATCTTGGAGGGGGGGATGGTGCCCAGGAGAGGACTCGAACCTCCACGCCTTGCGGCACACGGACCTGAACCGTGCGCGTCTACCAATTCCGCCACCTGGGCACAGGTGCAGGCGGGGGATTTAGACGGGTGCCTGAAGACTGTCAACGGGTTGCGCGCCGCATTTGGCGTTCCGCCTTGCCCGGCCGATGCGGCACCGCTATTCAGGGCCCGCACGCATCCAGCCGGAGGATCAGGCCCATGTCGAAGCTCGTCACCATCTACGGCGGCTCGGGGTTCGTCGGACGCTACATCGCGCGGCGGCTGGCCAAGGACGGCTGGCGCATTCGCGTCGCCGTGCGCCGCCCGAACGAGGCGATCTTTGTCCGGCCCTACGGGGTCGTCGGCCAGGTCGAGCCGGTCTTCTGCAACATCCGCGACGATGCCTCGGTGCGCGCCGCGATGGCGGGGGCGGACGCGGTGGTCAACTGCGTCGGCACCTTCGACAAGGGCGGCGCGAACAACTTCGATGCGGTCCAGCACGAGGGCGCGGCGCGCATCGCCCGCATCGCCGCCGAAGAGGGCGTCGGCCATCTCGTGCATCTGTCGGCCATCGGCGCGGATCCGGACGGTGCAAGCCTCTACGCCCAGTCAAAGGGCAAGGGCGAGGCAGCGATCCTCGAGCATTTCCCGGGCGCGATGATCCTGCGGCCCTCGGTGATCTTCGGACCCGAGGACGGGTTCTTCAACAAGTTCGCCGCGATGACGCGGCTCGGCCCGGTGCTGCCGATCGCCGGCGGCGCGACGAAGTTTCAACCGGTCTATGTCGATGACGTCGCGCAGGCCGCGGTGATGGGCGTCGAAGGCAGGGCCGCGCCCGGTATCTACGAGCTGGGCGGGCCCGAGACGGTGACGCTGCGCGAGGCCGTCGGCGAGATGCTGAAGGTCATCCACCGGCGCCGCCTTGTCATCAACCTGCCGTTCTGGCTGGCGAATGTCATCGGCACCGTCCTCGACGCCGGCTCGGCGATCACGCTGGGTCTTGTCAGGAACGGCATCATGACCGCCGACCAGGTCGCGCAGCTGCGCGCCGACAATATCCCCTCGGGCAAGCCGGGCTTCGCCGACCTCGGCATCGCGCCGGTGGCGATGGAGGCGGTCCTGCCCGAATATCTCTGGCGCTTCCGCCCGTCGGGCCAGTACGACGCGATCAAGTCCTCGGCGAGGAATCTCAAGGCCTGATCCCGGTGCGGCGGACGGCCCTGCTTCTGGCCGCGCTGTGCGCGCCTGCCGCGGCGCAAGCGCCTCCCGACTGGGCCGAGATCGGCGCGCTCTTCGCCGAGCATTGCGTCAAGTGTCATTCCGGATTCGATGCCCCGATGGGCCTGTCGCTCGACGGCTATGACGGGGTGGTCTCCGGTTCGTGGGCCGGCAAGGTCGTGATCCCGGGCGATGCCGCGGCAAGCTCGCTCGTCCGCCGCCTGCGCGGCGAGATCACGCCGCAAATGCCGCTCGACGGACCGCCGTTCCTGTCCCCGCAGGACATCGCCCGCGTCGAGGCGTGGGTGCTGGCGGGATTGCCGGAAGGCGATGCCACGCCGCCTCCGGTCACGGCCGACCGCACCCGGCCCGCTCCGGGCGCGCCTGTCACCTTCGCCGATGTCGAGCCGATCTTCCTCAAGTCCTGCATCAAGTGCCATTCGGACAATTCGCGGCTCGGCGGCCCGCCCGAGGGGCTGCGGCTTACCGGCTACGACGCCATCCTGCATGGCGGCGACCGGCTGGTCGTTCTACCGGGCAGTCCCGAGGCGTCCGAGCTCTGGCGCCGGGTGGCCGGTGTCGCGGATCCGCGGATGCCCTTCGACGGCCCGCCATGGCTTCCGGACGAGGACATACGGCTGATCCGGGACTGGATCGCCCAGGGTGCGCCGGATGCGGACGGGACGCCGGCGCCGGTGCCCGCCGGTCGCGAGATCCGCCTTCGCGGCACACTCACCGCTCCCGACGCCATCGACGGCGCGCGCTTCGTCGTCACCCCGGCCACGCGCATCGACAAGGCGCCCGGCGTCGGCGGCCGGGCCGAGCTTCGCGCAGTGGTCGAGCCGGACGGAACGCTCCGCGCCACCCGTCTGCGCGCCCGCTGAAACCGGGGCCGTTAACGCATCCTTCACCATGCGCCCGGTAGGTCTGGCCCATGTCCGGCCAGAACACATTCGGCGAATCCCCGTTGCCGCTCTTCGCTGCGGACGAGGCGGCGCCCGAGGCGCTGGCCGGGCCGCTGCCGTCCTACATCAAGGACCACCGCAAGCGGCTGCGCGAGCGGTTCATGACCGGCGGCGCGGCGGCGCTGCCGGATTACGAAATGCTGGAGCTTGTCCTCTTCCGTGCCCTGCCACGCGTCGACGTCAAGCCGCTCGCCCGGCGGCTCCTCGACCGGTTCGGCGATTTCAACGGCGTCGTCTCGGCGCCCGTGGCACGCCTGACCGAGGTCGATGGCGCGGGCGAGGCGGTGATCTGCGAGTTGAAGGTGGTCGAGGCGGCGGCGCACCGTCTGGCGCGGGCGCGCGTTCTCGGACGGCACGTGCTCTCGGGCTGGCAGGCGCTGGTCGACTATTGCCACACCGCCATGTCGCACCGCGAGATCGAGGAATTCCGCGTCCTTTACCTTGACCGCAAGAACGTCCTGATCGCCGACGAGCCGCAGGCAAAGGGTACGGTCGACCACGTTCCGGTCTACCCGCGCGAGGTGGTGAAGCGGGCGCTGGAACTCAACGCCTCGGCGCTGATCCTCGTCCACAACCATCCGTCCGGCGACCCGACCCCCTCGGACGCCGACTTGCAGATGACAAACCGGATCCGCGACGCCGCCGAGGCGCTGGGCCTCGTGCTGCACGACCACCTGATCGTCGGCAAGTCGCGCGAGCTGAGCTTCCGCAGCGAGGGATATCTCTAGCCCATCCCGCCATTTCGGAGGGCGCGGATTTCGGCAGGCTTCCGAGACGGGACGTGCGGAGCGGATGGTTCGCCAGGTCCCGAGGCAGAGGTGCACGGCCTACCGCAACCAGACCTCGACGCGGCGGTTGATCCTCCGGCCCCAGTCGCTGTCGTCGCAGGCCATCGGCATTGCCTCGCCGTAGCCCTCGGCGCGCAGCCGGACGCGGCGCCAGTCGGCCGTCTCGGCCAGCGACCGCACGGTGTCGCGCACCGTCTCGGCCCGGGTGCGCGACAGGCGCAGGTTGACGTCCGCTCCGCCGTCGCCGTCCGAGAACCCGACGAAGACCAGCTCGTGCCCGTCGTAAAGCCCGGCCTCGATCGCCTCGGCCAGAAGCACCGCGTTGCCGCGCGACGGCGCGTCGAGCCCGGCGGCCCCGGTACGGAACCGGAAGGTGGGGCTGAGCCGGTCCGCACCGTCGAGTGCCGCCACCAGCCGTTGCAGCGCCGGCAAGGGCGTCTCGCCCCCGGCGGCGCGGATCGCCTTGGCGAGGCGCTCGCCCTGTTCGGCCAGCGGAATCCGCCGGGCACAGAGGTCGGTGAAACCGGCACGGCCGATCACCCGCACGGCGGCATTCGACGACATGAAGGCGAGGAAATCGCGCGCGATCGCCGGCAGCCGCCGGTTCGGCGTATAGAGGAAGAGCGGCGCCACCAGCGGGTAATCCTCGCTGCGGATCGCCGCGTCCTCGGGCGGCAGCGTGAAGCCGCAGGTTCCGCCCAACGCCAGCGCCCGAGCCGGGCCGAGCGCCGATTTCAGAGTCATGCCGAGCGCATAGGGGTCGCCAGCGATGGCATCGGCCAGGCTCGCCGCATCCTCGTGCCGCACCGCCGTCGGCGCCAGTACCTTGCCGGCGGGCGCCAGAAGCGCCGCCTCGATCGCCTGCTCGGCGCCGATCCCTGCCTCGAGCGCGTGGAGCCGGATCGTCTCGCCCGCCGGCCCGCCAAGTGCGCCCCAGTCGGTGATCTCGCCTGCCAGAACGCCGACCAGCGTCTCGGGCGCGACCCACTCAACCGCGCTGTCGGGCGAGACGGCGGCGACGAAAGCGTCGAAGGCGACGATGCGGCTCTGGTCCGGGGTCGAAAGAACGCCGATCCCCGCCTCCCGGCCCAGCCCGATCTCCTCGGTCCGCACTTCCCGCGCCGCCATGGCGATGTCGGCCTCGCCGGTCAGGAGGTCGGCGAAGCCCTCGTCGGTGGTCGAGAGGCTGAACTCCATCCGCGCCAGCGTCCGCCCGTCACGGTCGGCGACCGAATAGGTGAAGCCGCGCGCATCCCGGATCGCCCGTGCCGCCCTCAGGCCGCGCTGGGCCGCGAAGGCTTCCAGGAGCGCCGGGATCAGCACCTCGCCCATCGCCTCGGAGCCCGAGATCAACACCTCGGCGACATAGGCCTCGAGGTCAGGACAACCCGGCCCGTCGCAGGTCACGCCCATCCCGTCCACGGTCAGCGGCCCGTAGACCGTGTGGAGCCGGTAGAACTCGCCGTCGAAGCTGATGAGCGTGCCGTCGAGCGCGAAGGATCCGTCGCGCGAGGTCAGCCGGATGTCCTGCGCGCCCGCCGCCAGCGGTGCCAGGCAAAACATCAGCAGCGCGGCGCTGATCGCCACGCCCATGCGGGTGGGACGCATCGGCAGCCTTCGGATCACTCGGCGGCGATCTTCAGGTCTCGGGCAAGGTTTTTCAACAGGATAGTGCCGTCCGCGCCGCCGCAATCCGGCAAAGTCAGGGTGACGTCGACCGGCGCGCCGGGAAGACCGTCGCCGGTCTGGAGCGTGGTCGCGCCGACCTCGGTGCCGCAGGTCTGGGCGGTGACCTCGGCGCCAAGCTCGATCCGGACCGAGCCTGAGCGCGCCGCGGTGGCGGCCGGAAAGGAATAGACCTCGGCGCGTGCGCCGTCCGGCCAGGTCGGCGTGCCGAGGCTGAGGAGGTAGCCGCCGCGCCCGGCGTCCGAGACCTCGGGCGCGCGCGGCGCGCCGGACCAGACATGGCCCGAACCGCCGAGCGTCGCGCCGAACTCGAAGGCATGGACGGAAAGGCCGCCTGCGCCGGTCCAGAGGGTCGCCACCCGTTCGTAGCCGGCACTGTCGGCCACGCGGGCGCGAGCGGTAAGCGTGATGCCCGAAGGCAGCGACGCCTCGAACGCGGCATACTCGGTCAGTGCGGGAAAAACAGTCTCTAACACGCCCGAACTCGTAGAGACGTAGTCCGCTACCAGCGCCTCGTGCCGGATCCGAATCCGGGCCGACGGCGCGCACGGTGCCTCGATCCGCACAGTCACCGTTGCCCCGGCGCCGGGGGTCGCGCTCATGGTGGCGCCGCAAGGCAAGCCAAGGGGGCCATAGCTTTGTCTCAGGTCGGGCGTCGGCATCGCCTCGGAAAGGCCGGCCGGAGTGGCCGGAACGCTCGGGTCGGTCGTCCGCGGCGCCTGAGGCGCCACCAGTGCCGCGACCGGGACAAGCGCAGCAGGCTCGCTGCCGCCGGCTGCGTGCGCGCCCCCGCTAAAGATGATCGAAAGGGGCCCGCAAAGGGCCGAAAGTCTGCTCTGCCTCATGTCGCCGAATTCTCCGTCAGCGATCCGTTGGTAGCAGGATAGCGCAGAATCCGCGTGGAATCAAAGGCTACGGTGCGACGGTTGAAGTGCGGCTCAGCGGATCAGCAGGTCGGCCGCCCCTGTGCCTCCCTCGAGCCTGCGCCAGATGCGGTCGAGGCCTTCCTCGGACAGCTCGGCCTCGGGCAGCACGGTGTCCGTCAGGTCGACAAGCGACCGGTAGCCCGCGCCGAGAAGCGCGGCCTTCAGCGCGTCGTACCCTCCGGACCGGGCCAGCGCGTAGGGCCAGAATTCGAGGACCAGGGGCGGGCGAGCTGCAAGTGTCCGGCCTGCGCCGGCCAGAACGGCGCCCTCGGACCCCTGGGCGTCGATCCACAGGAAAAGGTCGCTGTCCCCCAGGCCGGCTTCGGCCACGATCGCATCGAGTGGCCTTACCTCGACCTCCACGACTGACCGCGCAGCCTCGCCGAAGGCGCCCGGCGCGACCGGGCCGGAGTCGCGCAGCCGGTGGTCGCCGAAGTTCACCGGCGAAAGCTCCAGATCTCCCCGCCCCTCGCTTTCGCCCAGCGCGCAGCCCATCACGGCGATCCGGTCGTCCAGCCCGTTGAGCGCAATGTTTGCCCTGAGAAGCCGAAGGTTCGCTGGTTCGGGCTCGACGGCGACCGCCCGCGCAACGATGCCGCGCGAGACGGCCGGAATGCAGACCGAGCCGACATTGGCGCCGATGTCGACCAGAACCAGGTTCTGCGCCACTTCGGGGCCGATCAGTCGGACGGCCCGTTCCAGCTTGTCGTCCTCGTAACCGTGATAGGTGTAGAGGCCCCAGCCGATGTGGGCGTCACCGGTTCTGACCACGAAGGTCTCGCGGCCCTGGGACAGGGCCAGCGGATCGGGCAGGACGCAGTAGAGCGCGCCGCGCAGCTTCGGCGAGCGCCGGTAGATGCCGGCCGCCCAGCGCAGCAGCGGTCGCGTCAGCCGGTCAAAGACCTTCACAGGGGAACCACTTCGCGCGGGGCGAGGTTTCCGGCTTTCCTCATGTCGCGGATGTCTCGTTTGAACGACGTCCGGTCTGAGTCTGGCAAACTTCGTGCAGGTGGCAAGGCCCCGCAGCGGCTCACCGCATCCGCTTGAGCATCAGTTCGGCAGACCGGACGCCCTGCTTGACCTTGCGGACGACCGGATTTCCCAGCCAGGCGGTCGCCTCGGCGACATGCTGGTAATAGAGCCGGCTGACCAGTTCCCGCGGCCCCCAGTTGGCGTTGCCCATCCGGTAGTGCTGCGCCAGGTGGCCGCGCAGGATGTCGACCGCCGGCTCGGGAATCTCGTCCAGCAATCTGACCAGATCGGTTGTCTCGGGGCTGTCGACGGGCGCGTAGCGGATGCCGAAGGTCTCGGCCATCCAGTCGGCATCGGAATAGTCCGCCATCGCGGACAGCCACTGCGGCTGAAGCGGCGCGCGACCGTGGTAAAGCCTTGCCAGGGTCCTGACTGTCCGGCCGTAGGCGCGCGACAGGATCGGATCGCCGCTCAAGAGCGGCACGCTGCGGTTGAGCAGGAAGATCATGCGCGCGGCATCGGCCGAAAGCGCGGTGTTGGCGTAACCCTCGCCGGGTGCGACCCGTGGCGTCAGGCCGAAGAGCGAACCGAAATGGGCAAGGATGTTGCCATGGCGCCTTACCTCTGCACCGTAGTCGTAGACCTGCAGGTTCTCGGCTCCGAAGGTCGAAATGAAGCTGCTCAACCGGGACCGCATGTTCAGCGAGACGGTGGCGGGCAATTCGGCAAGGCCGTGCTTGATCTTCTGCTGCCAGTAGCTCCTGGCGATCTCCAGCGGATCGCGGACATAGGCGATGACCGCGATCTCGTCGGTATGGGCGCGGAACCTGTCCGCCATGCGCTCGACCGCCGGGGCGGCGAGGCGCGAGATTTCTTCGCCGGAGATGACCACGTCACGCCGGCCGTTGCGCAGCGCGCGGTCCAGCACCGCCTCGTTGAAGGCCCGATCGCGGTCGGCCTCAGCCGGTTCCTGCGCAAAGGCGCGGCTGTCTCTTTCCGGCGCGTAATCGTCGGCGAAGAGGCCGCAAATCGGCCGGCTGTGGTTCTTGCTGGTGAAGCTGGGATAGAGGTAGGCGCCGCCCGCCATCCGCCGGAAATTGTTCTGTATCGCGGTGGAGCCGGTCTTGTGCAGTCCGATATGGAGAAAGAGCTTCATATCGCCCACCCTCGTCATAACAGTACGACCGGTCCGAGCAATTGCGCCCGTCAGGGTTGACCATAGGACAAAAGCTGCACGCTTTGGAAGAGTGTCGGGCGAACTAGGCCGCCCGGTATCGCGATGGCTGCGGCCGGCCGGTCAGGCCAGCGCGCCGTGGCAGTGCTTGAACTTCTTGCCCGAGCCGCAGGGGCAGGCGTCATTGCGGCCGGGGTTGCCCCAGGTCGCCATGTCGGTCTCGTCGAACCCTTCGCGGCGGGCGGCGGCGGGGACGCCCGGCGTCGGCATGGCCGGAGCGGCGGGCTCTGGGGCTGGCGGCGAGGACGCGCGGGCTTGCGCCGCCATCTGCTGCATCAGCGCTTCCTGTTCTTCCTTGGTGATCGGCCGCACGCGCGACAGCTTCTGGCTGACCTCTTCGCGCAGCGTGTCGAGCATGTTCTCGAACAGCGCGAAGGCTTCGTTCTTGTATTCGTTCAGCGGATCGCGCTGTGCATAGCCGCGGAAGCCGACGACCGAGCGGAGGTGTTCCAGCCTGAGGATATGCTCGCGCCACTTGCCGTCGATCGTCTGCAGAAGGAACTGCTTCTCGATCTGGCGCATCGCCTCGGGGCCGAACTGCTCCAGCTTTTCGGCCATCACCTTGTCGGCGGCCTCGATCAGCCGGTCCGAGACGACCGCCTGATCCACGCCCTCTTCGTCGGCCCACTGGGCAACCGGCACGTCAACGCCCAGCTTGTCCTTCGCGGCCTCCGTCAGACCGGCAGCATCCCACTGATCGGCATAGCTTTTCGGCGGCATGTGGGTGTTGACCAAATCGTCCACCACCTGGTGCCGCATGTCGGCGACGATCTCGGAAAGATCCGACGCCTCCATGATCTCGAGCCGCTGGCTGAAGATCACCTTGCGCTGGTCGTTCATCACGTCGTCGAACTTCAGAAGCTGCTTTCGGATGTCGAAGTTGCGGCCTTCGACCTTCGCCTGCGCCTTCTCGAGCGACTTGTTGACCCACGGATGGACGATGGCCTCGCCTTCCTTCATGCCGAGGGTCGAGAGGATCTTGTCCAGGCGCTCGGACCCGAAGATCCGCATCAGATCGTCCTCGAGGCTGAGGAAGAAGGACGAGCGGCCCGGGTCGCCCTGGCGGCCGGACCGTCCGCGCAGCTGGTTGTCGATGCGGCGGCTTTCGTGGCGTTCGGTCGCCAGAACGTAAAGCCCGCCCAGCTCCTTGACCCTGGCCTCTTCGTCCGCGTGCTCGGCCTCGATCCTCGCGCGCAACTCGTCGGGATGGGCGTCGGGGTTGGCGTCCAGCGCCTCCATCACCTTCATCTCGACATTGCCGCCCAGCTTGATGTCGGTGCCGCGGCCGGCCATGTTCGTGGCGATGGTGACCGCGCCGACCTTGCCGGCGTCGCCGACGATCTTGGCTTCCTGCTCGTGCTGGCGGGCGTTCAGTACGCTGTGCTTGACACCGGCCTTGTCCAGAAGCCCCGACAGGAACTCGGATTTCTCGATCGAGGTGGTGCCGACAAGGATCGGCTGGCCCTTCTCGTTCGCTTCCTTGATGGCGGCGACGATGCCGTCGTACTTCTCGCGGGCCGAGCGGAAGACCTGATCATGCTCGTCGATGCGGGCGACCGGCACGTTGGTCGGCACCTCGATCACGCCAAGGCCATAGATTTCCTTGAATTCGTCCGCCTCGGTGGCCGCGGTGCCGGTCATCCCCGCCAGCTTCTCGTAAAGGCGGAAGTAGTTCTGGAAGGTCACCGAGGCGAGCGTGACGTTCTCGGGCTGGATCTTCACGCCCTCCTTCGCCTCGATCGCCTGGTGCAGGCCGTCCGACAGGCGCCGGCCGACCATCATCCGGCCGGTGAATTCGTCGATCAGGACGATCTCGCCGTTGCGGACGATATAGTCCTTGTCCTTGGTGTAGAGCTTGTGGGCCCTGAGCGCCTGGCCGATGTGGTGGACGATGGTCGTCGATTCCGGGTCGTAGAGCGTCTGGCCTTCGGGCAGGACGCCCATCTGAGACAGCCGCTCCTCGACGAACTCGTTGCCTTCCTCGGTGAAGGTGGCGTTGCGCTGCTTCTCGTCCAGATCGAAATGCTCGGGCAGGATATGCGGCATCAGCGCGTCGACGGCCTTGTAAAGCTCGCTCCGGTCCTGCGCCGGACCCGAGATGATCAGCGGCGTCCGCGCCTCGTCGATCAGGATCGAGTCCACCTCGTCGACGATGGCGAAGGCGTGCCCGCGCTGGGACATGTCCTCGATCGTCGATTTCATGTTGTCGCGCAGGTAGTCGAAGCCGAGCTCGTTGTTCGTCGCGTAGGTCACGTCGGCGCGGTAGGCGGTGCGCTTCTCGTCCTCGGCTTGCTGCGGCACGACAACGCCGACGGTCAGGCCGAGCTGGTGATAGACCTTGCCCATCCAGTCGGCGTCGCGGCGGGCGAGGTAGTCGTTCACCGTGACGATATGGACGCCCTTGCCGGCAAGCGCGTTCAGATAGGCCGGGAAGGTCGCGACGAGGGTCTTGCCCTCGCCCGTCTTCATCTCGGCGATGTTGCCCTGGTGCAGGAAGATGCCGCCCATCAGCTGGACGTCGAAGGCACGCAGGCCCAGCGCCCGTTTCGCCGCCTCGCGGCAGTTGGCGAAGGCTTCGGGCAGCAGGTTGTCCAGATCCTCGCCCGACTGGGCGCGCTTGGACAACATCTCGGTGCGGTTCTTGATCTCGTCGTCGGAAAGCTTCTCGAACTCCGGTTCCAGCGCGTTGATCTGGTCGATCAGGGGCCTGACCGCCTTGACCTTGCGGTCGTTCGCGGTCCCGAAGACCTTCTTCGCAATCGTGCCAAGACCCAGCATGTCGTCCTTGCTTTCCGGTTTTCCGCCCACGCGCGAGAACGTGGCTTGCCCGTCTGTGCGCCGGGCCCTAGTTAGGGGCGCGTAAGTGGCCGCCCGGCGCTCTCGGACCCGAGCGATGTAAGGGGCGGCACCAGGAGTGTCAACGTCGCGCGGCTGAGACGCGGCAGAACCCGGAGTAATCCCATGAGCTTTGTGAAACACCTCCTTGGCGGCGCGGCGATTGTCGCCCTGGCGGCCGGAATGGCCGCCGCGCAGGAGAGTGCCCCAGCCGAAGAGCCCGCGACCGAGGCCCCCGCCGCCGAGGCCCCCGCCGAGGCGCCGGCGTCCGAAACCGAGACCGAAGCCCCGGCCGAGCCGGTCACCGCCGATACGGTCGTAGCCACCGTCAACGGCGTCGACATCACCGTCGGTCACATGATCGTGGCGGCCGCCCAGCTGCCGCAGCAGTACCAGCAGCTGCCGAATGAAGTGCTTTTCCCCGGCATCCTCGACCAGCTGATCCAGCAGGCCGTCCTGGCCGGCGACATGACGGGCGAGCTCTCGAAGGGCTCGCAGCTCGCGCTCGAGAACGACCGGCGCAACTTCTACGCGGGCGAGGCGATGCAGGCGATTGCAGACGGCGCGATCACCGACGAGGCGCTCCAGGCGCTCTACGACGAGAAGTATGCCAACGCCGAACCCTCGCAGGAATATAACGCCGCCCACATCCTCGTCGAAACCGAGGAAGAGGCCAAGGCGATCAAGGACGAGATCGACGCCGGCGCCGACTTCGCGGAAGTCGCCAAGGAAAAGTCCACCGGCCCGTCCGGCCCCAACGGCGGCGACCTCGGCTGGTTCGAGAAGGGCATGATGGTCGAGCCCTTCGAGGAAGCCGTCGTGAAGCTCGAGCCCGGCCAGGTTTCGGACCCGGTCCAGACCCAGTTCGGCTGGCACGTCATCAAGCTGAACGAAGTGCGTCTGAAGGAAGCCCCGTCGCTTGAGGACGTGCGCGCCGATCTCGAGGCCGAACTCCGCCAGCGCGTCGTCGACGAGGCCATCACGAAGGCGACCGACGGCGCCACGATCACCCGCAACGACACGGGCATGGACCCGAACGTCCTGCGCAACTTCGACCTCCTTTCCGAGTAAGGGACGCATCATGGCCAAGGGGAAGGACAAGAAGGCGAAGGCCGCCAAGGACAAGGCGGGCAAGAAGGCGAAGAAGGCAAAGGTCGTGAAAGTGGCCAAGCCGGTCTCGCCGCTCGCGCCGAAATCCTTCCCCGACCTGCCGGCGATCGAGGGCGTCGAGCTTTCGGCCGTCGCGGCGGGCGTGCGCTATCAGGGCCGGCTCGACGTCATGCTGGCCCGACTTGCACCCGGCACCAACATCGCCGGGGCCTTCACCCGCTCGGCCACCCGCTCGGCCCCGGTCCGCGCCTGCGAGGCTCGGCTGAAAGGCCGCGCCACCGCCAAGGGCGCGGCGATCATCGTCAACTCGGGCAATTCGAACGCCTTCACCGGCGCGGCGGGCGAGGCCTCGGTCGCCGCCGTCTCGGACGCCGTGGGCGCCGCGCTCGGGATGCCTGCCAGCCGCGTCTTCCCGGCCTCGACCGGCGTCATTGGCGAGCCCCTCCCGCACGAGCGCATCGTCTCGGCGGTGGACGCGCTGGTCGCCGGGCTGAGGCCGGGCGGGCTGAACGAGGCCGCAAAGGCGATCATGACGACCGATACCTTCCCCAAGGGCGCCTCGGCCGAGGTGAAGGTCGGCCGCAAGGTGGTGAAGATCGCCGGCATCGCCAAGGGTTCGGGCATGATCGCGCCCGACATGGCGACGATGCTGGTCTACATCTTCACCGACGCGAAGATCCCGCAGGCCGTCTTGCAGAAGATGGTGACCGAGGCCTGCGATACGTCGTTCAACTGCATCACGGTTGATGGTGACACCTCGACCTCGGACACGCTGATCGTCGCCGCGACCGGCACCTCGGCCGAGATTCCGGACGCCAAGGGCCGCGCCGGACAGGCGTTCGCCAAGGCGCTGGGCGCGGTGATGCTGGACCTCGCCCACCAGGTGGTGAAGGACGGCGAGGGCGCGACCAAGTTCGTCGAGGTCGCGGTGACCGGCGCCAAGTCGGCGCCCGAGGCGAAGACCGTGGCGATGGCCATCGCCAACTCGCCGCTGGTCAAAACCGCCATCGCCGGGCAGGACCCGAACTGGGGCCGCATCGTCATGGCCGTCGGCAAGTCCGGCGCCCACGCCGACCGCGACCGTCTGCGCATCGCCCTGGGCGACGTGCTGGTCGCCGAGAAGGGCATGGTGGCCAAGGGCTACAAGGAAGCTGACGGCGCCGCCCACATGAAGGGCACCGACATCCGCATCGGCGTCGATCTGGGACTGGGCAAGGGCGCGGCGACGGTCTGGAGCTGCGATCTGACAAACCGCTACATCGAGATCAACGCCGACTACCGGTCCTGATCCGGTGAAGGTCGTCCTCGTCTCGGCGGTTGCCCTGATTGACGTCGACGGGCGGGTGCTCCTCGCCCAACGGCCCGAGGGCAAGTCGATGGCGGGCCTCTGGGAGTTCCCCGGCGGCAAGGTCGAACCCGGCGAGACGCCCGAGGCCGCGCTGATCCGCGAACTTCACGAGGAACTCGGCATCGACACCTGGGCATCGTGCCTCGCGCCGCTGACCTTCGCCAGCCACACTTACGAGGATTTCCACCTGATGATGCCGCTCTTCGCCTGCCGGAAATGGCAGGGGGTGCCGCAGGCGCGTGAGGGTCAGAGGCTGGCCTGGGTCAGGGCGGCTGCGCTCAAGGACTACCCGATGCCGCCGGCGGATGTGCCGCTCATCCCGATCCTGCGGGACTGGCTCTAGCAACGCCTCAACAAAGGCGCGACGTGAGCAGGGGCGAGCGCCGGCCCGCGGGGTGGCGCTGCAACGGCTGAGCGGGGCGCTTTATGGTGCAACCAGCCTCCGTCAGTCGAAGTACAGAGCGACAGTGCAAAAGCGCCAGCCCGTCGGGGCGGGCCGGCGCTCGGCCCTGCGCCTTCGGCGCGCTCCGGGCCGGGGCAATTGCCCGACGTTCACTCCAGAACGAACGGCGCCTCAATCTCGGGCATGCACGGAGAGAGGAACGGATCGACGTGCAGAGTCAACGTGCCGCGCTTGAGGATATAGCTCTGGTAGCTGTTGCCCTTCTCGCCCGGCTCCTCGTCGTCCCGGAAGTC
>JBNLCA010000116.1:0-2655 GCA_050303575.1 Paracoccaceae bacterium | reverse complement strand
GACGGTCCCGCCACGCCGCTGCGGCTGCCTGTCGTCTCGATCCTCGTGCCGCTCTTTCACGAGACAGCCATCGCCGAGCGGCTGGTCAAGCGCCTCGCACGGCTCGACTATCCGCGCGAGCTTCTCGACATCTGCCTCGTGACCGAGGACAGCGACACGACCACCCGCGCCACGCTGGACCGGACCGACCTGCCGCGCTGGCTGCGCACCGTCACGGTTCCCGAAGGCACGCTCCGCACCAAGCCCCGCGCGCTGAACTACGCGCTCGGATTCTGCCGCGGTTCGATCGTTGGCATCTACGACGCCGAGGACGCGCCCGCGCCTGACCAGATCCACCGCGTCGTCCGCCGTTTCCACGAGCGTGGGCCTGAGGTCGCGTGCCTGCAGGGGGTTCTCGATTTCTACAATGCGCGGACCAGCTGGATGGCACGCTGCTTCACGCTGGAATATGCCTCGTGGTTCCGCGTCGTCCTCCCCGGGATCGAACGTCTGGGTTTCGCGATCCCGCTTGGCGGCACGACGCTGTTCCTCCGCCGCGAGGCCATCGAGAAGGTCGGCGGCTGGGACGCCCACAACGTGACCGAGGACGCCGACCTCGGCGTCCGTCTCGCCCGCCACGGCTACCGCTCGGAACTGATCGCAACCGTCACCGAGGAAGAGGCGAACACTCGTCCGCTTGCCTGGATCCGCCAGCGCTCGCGCTGGATCAAGGGCTACGCGATGACCTGGAGGATCCACATGCGCGACCCCGCACGGCTCTGGCGCGACCTCGGGCCGCGCCGCTTCTGGGGCGTCCAGCTCCTTTTCGGCGGCTCGCTCCTGCAAGGGATCCTCGCCCCGGTCCTCTGGTCCTACTGGCTGATCTTCTTCGGGCTGTCGCATCCGCTTGCAGGCCACCTGACCACGCCCTGGGTCCTGACCCTGACGGCGATCTTCCTCTCGGCCTACGCGGTGAACCTTGCGGTGATGCTGGTCGCGACGCGCGGACCGAAGCACAAGCACCTGTGGAAATGGGCGCCGACGACCGACCTCTATTTCCCGCTCGCCACCGCGGCCTCGGCCAAGGCACTGGTCGAGATGGTGACCAGGCCCTTCTACTGGGACAAGACCAGCCACGGGCTCGAGGACGTGATCGAACTTCTCGATGCGCCGGGCCAGATCGTCGCGCCGCCGGAATGGACCGAGCCGCACCGCCCGGCGCTTGCCCAGCCGATCTCGGGCGGGATCAGGACGGAGCGCCCATAGCCTTGGCATCGCGCTTCAGCCGTGTCTCGTAGGCGCGCGAGATGTGCGTCTTGACCGCTTGGCCGGCGGCATCCCCGTCGCGCCTGGCGATGGCGCCGACGATCGCCTCGTGCTCGGCAAGCGCCTTCTCGCCGCGCCCCGCCACCGCAAGCGACGTCGTCGCCAGAAGCGCCATGTGCCGGTGCACGAGGTCGAGCTGCTGGACCAGGAACCGGTTGTGCGAGGCAAGGTGGATCTGCTTGTGGAACCGCCGGTTGGCGCGGGCAAGCGCGGCCGGATCGCCCAGAAGCGCCCGGTCCTCGGCGACCATTTCCTCGAGCACGGAAATCTCCTCGGCCGTCGCGTGCTGCGCCGCAAGCCGCGCCGCCAGACCCTCGAGCTCGGCGCGCACGGCATAAAGCTCGGCCAGCTCGTTGTGGTCGAGCGAGGCGACAATCAGGCTGCGCCCGTCGCGGGTCAGCATCGACTGGGTTTCCAGCCGCTGGAGCGCCTCGCGGACCGGGGTGCGAGAGACGCCGAACCGGTCGGCAAGCTCGCTTTCGACCAGCCGGTCGCCGGGCCGGTAGAGTCCGCGGTCGATCGCCTCGAGGATCAGCCCGTAGGCATCCTTCTGGCTGGGTTTAGCGTCCTTCATCGGCCCCTCCTTTTCGAGGAAGGCCGGAGGTTAGTTGCGCCCCGCCCCCCGCGCAAGCCCGCCACCTTGCCGCCGAGCCGCCTGCGGGCTAGACCCGGGCCATGGTCGCACACCACTTCTCCCACGTCGAACACTGGGTCTTCGACCTCGACAACACGCTCTATCCGCCCGAGGCCCGGCTCTTCGACCAGATCGAGGTGAAGATGACCGAATGGGTGATGCGGGCGCTTGGCGTCGCGAAGGACGAAGCCGACCGGCTGCGCCGTCACTACTGGGAGAGTTACGGCACCACGCTTGCCGGACTGATGACCGAGCACGGCGTCGATCCCGGTCCCTACCTGACCGAGGTGCACGAGATCTCGTTCGACACCCTCCGTCCCGACCCTTCGCTCGCCGCCGCGATCCGCCGCCTTCCCGGCCGCAAGATCGTCTATACCAACGCCTGCGCGCCCTATGCCGAGCGGGTGATCGACGCGCGCGGCCTTGGCGGACTCTTCGACGGCATCTACGGCGTCGAGCATGCGAACTTCAGGCCCAAGCCCGAGCGCGCCGCCTTCGAGACCGTCTTCGCGGCGGGCAAGGTCGCGCCCGAACGGGCGGCGATGTTCGAGGACGACGCCCGCAACCTCGAGGCACCGCACGCGATGGGCATGCGCACCGTCCATGTCGCGCCCGCGCCCGCGCCTGCCCCGCACATCCACCACCATACCGACGACCTTGCCGCCTTCGTCGCCGGTCTGACCTGACGGGCCGCACGCGCGATTGCATGGCCCGGG
>JBNLCA010000115.1:0-6222 GCA_050303575.1 Paracoccaceae bacterium | reverse complement strand
GCCCATGCGGCCCCCCTTTCTGCCAGAGGTGGAATCGTGCACCTCCGCGCCGGGCCGCGCCTTGAGATGCATCAACCGCTGGGTATGCGGCGGCGCGGCATAAAAGGCAGACGTCCTGCCGAATAAATCGGCGCTGTCATGATCCTGACGCAATGCTGTCGGTTCCAGGGCGGGCTGCCTATTCCCGAGGCAGTCTGAAAACTTTCCGACCACCCAGGCCGCTGTTCCGGGCCAGACGAATCCATTTTAACTGAAACTATTTAGTGACTTTTCGCTGCGAACTGTCGCGTCTCCGTGTCCAATTTCAGCCGAATGCCCGCAATCGTGAACCATCGCTGGACGCTCTGCCGCGCTATGCACATTATGCATGCCTGCCCTTCGCAAACGCCCATTGTGCATCCGCAGAAACTCGCCATCTTTGAACCAAGGAAACGCGCCGGAAGGGCGCAGAACGTAACGAGGCAATCATGGCATTCATCAGCACCACCGTCCGCCCGGCCATTTCCGAGCGCATCCAGTCGGCCCTCGCCGACCTGCGCGAGCACCGGACCCGCCGCGCCCTCTATCGCCGTACCGTGAACGAACTCGAGGTCCTGTCGGACCGCGACCTTGCCGATCTCGGCATCTCGCGTTTCTCGATCTCGGATCTCGCGCGCAAGCACGCCTTCGGCGCCTGAGCGCCCGACCTGATCCTCCCCCGGACGGCCCCGTCGCATCTGGCGCGGGGCCGTTTGCCGTTGCCGGGCGCGCCTTGACCCCGCCGCCCGGTCTGGCACTCTGCCGCCGTGCAACCCGGGGGAACGCCATGACCAGCGCAAAGACCGTCATCATCGAGGCGCCCGGCGGGCCCGAGGCGCTCAAACTCGTCGAGCGCGAGGTCGGCGATCCGGGCCCCGGCGAGATTCGGATCCGCCACAAGGCGGTCGGCCTGAATTTCATCGACGTCTACCAGCGCACGGGTCTCTACCCGATGCCGCTTCCCGCCGCCCTCGGCATGGAGGCCGCCGGCGTAGTCGAAGCCGTGGGCCAGGGCGTCACGCATCTGAAGCCCGGCGGCCGCGCCGCCTATGCCGCGAACCCGCCCGGCGCCTATACCGAAGCGCGGGTGATGCCGGCCGCGCAGGTCTGCCCGCTGCCCGACGCGATCTCGTTCGAAGAGGGCGCCGCGATGATGCTGAAAGGCATGACCGTCCAGTATCTCTTCCGCCGCACGACACCGCTCAAGGCCGGCGACACGGTCCTGTTCCACGCCGCGGCCGGTGGCGTCGGCCTTATCGCCTGCCAGTGGGCGAAGGCCGAGGGGATCACGCTGATCGGCACCGCCGGGTCAGACGAAAAGTGCGCGCTTGCCGCCCAGAACGGCGCCGCCCATGTCATCAACTACCGAACCGAGAATTTTGTCGAACGGGTGAAGGAGATCACCGGCGGCAAGGGCGTCGATGTCGTCATGGACAGCGTCGGCAAGGACACGTTCGACGGCTCGCTCGACTGCCTTGCACCCTTCGGGATGATGATCCTCTTCGGCAGCGCCTCGGGTCCGGTACCGCCACTGAACCTCCAGGTGCTAGCCCAGAAGGGCTCGCTCAAGATCACCCGCCCCACCCTGTTCGTCCATATCGCCGAGCCCGAGACCTGCCAGCAGATGGCGCGCGAGCTCTTCGAGATGGTCACCTCGGGCAAGGTGAAGATCCATATCGACCAGACGTTCCCGCTGGACCGCGTCGCCGATGCCCACCGCGCGCTCGAGGCGCGCAAGACGACCGGGGCGACGATCCTCACGCTGTAACCAGTAGCCCGGTTTGACCCCGATCAAGGCGCCCTTCCCGGCGCCTTGCGAAGGAGGCTCATGGATACGCGCGCGCCCAGGACGGTCTTCCGCACCGAAGGCCTGACGAAGACCTACGACACGGGCACGATCAAGGTGCACGCCTTGGCCGGAGTCGATCTCGAACTTTTCGAGGGCGAGTTCGCGGTCTTGCTCGGCCCCTCCGGCTCGGGCAAGTCGACGCTTCTGAACATCCTCGGCGGGCTCGACCACGCCACCAGTGGCAAAGTCTGGTTCGACGGCGAGGACCTGACCGCAATGGGAGACCGCCAGCTCACCAGGTACCGGCGCGATCATGTCGGCTTCGTCTTCCAGTTCTACAACCTGGTGGCCTCGCTTTCGGCGCGCGAGAACGTTCAACTCGTGACCGACGTGGCGAAGACCCCGATGTCTCCGGCCGAGGCGCTTGAGCTGGTCGGCCTCGGCCACCGGATCGACCATTTCCCGGCCGAGATGTCGGGCGGCGAGCAGCAGCGCGTCGCCATCGCCCGCGCCATCGCCAAGCGGCCCGAGGTGCTGCTGTGCGACGAACCGACCGGGGCACTCGATTCGAAGACCGGCGTCAAGGTGCTGGACGTCCTGCGCGAGGTGAACGACCGGTTCGGCACCTCGACCATCGTCATCACCCACAATGCCGGCATCCGGAAGATGGCCCACCGCGTCGTCCGCTTCCAGGACGGCAGGATCGGCGAGGTCGAGGTGAATACCACCCGCCTCGCCCCGGAAGAGATCGAATGGTAGTCCTGCACGCCCTCGACAAGAAGCTTCTGCGCGACTTCCGCAGGCTATGGGCGCAGGGGATTGCCATTGCGCTCGTCCTCGGCGCCGGGGTCGCGGTGATGATGATGTCGGTCGGCATGTCGGGCGCGCTGGAAGAAACCCGCGCGACCTACTACGAGCGCAACCGCTTCGCCGACGTCTTCGCCGACGTGAAGCGCGCGCCGCTGACTCTGCTGCCGGAGATCCGCGCCCTTCCCGGCGTCTGGGCCGCCGAGCCTCGGGTCGAGTTCTACGCCGTCCTCGACATTCCCGGCCGCACCCGCTCGGCGACCGGCCATATCATCTCGCTTCCCGCCTCGGGCGAGCCACCGGTGCTGAACGTGCCGATCCTGCGCTCGGGCGACTGGCCCGACCCGCAATCGGCCACCCAGGTCGTCGTCAACGAACCCTTCGCGCTGGCCAACCACTTCCAACCCGGCGACACGTTCACTGCCAACCTCAACGGCCGCAAGCGCGAGCTGACCATCACAGGCACCGCCCTGTCGCCCGAGTTCATCTACACGATTGGGCCGGGCTCGCTGATGCCCGACAACGAAAGCTTCGCGATCATCTGGATGCCGGACCGGGCCGCCTCCGCCGCGCTCGGCACCACCGGCGCCTTCAGCCAGATCAGCCTGAAGCTGAACGCCGGGGCCGAGCCCGCCGAACTGATCGACCGGCTCGAGCGGGTCCTCGAACCCTATGGCGGCGATGGCGCCTATGGCCGCGAGGACCAGGTCAGCCATGCCTTCCTGGACAGCGAGATCCAGCAGCTGCGTGCCATGGCCTACGTGCTGCCGCCGGTCTTCCTCGGCATCACCATCTTCCTTGTGAACATGGTCATGGTCCGCATCGTCCAGCTTGAACGGGCCGAGGTTGGGCTTCTGAAGGCGCTGGGCTATTCCGACGCCGCCATCGCGGTGCACTACGTGATGCTGGGCGCCCTGATTGCCGTGCTTGGCGTGATGATCGGCTGGGGTCTTGGCGCCTGGCTTTCGCGGGCGATGGCGCGGCTCTATGCTGAATACTACACGTTCCCGTTCCTCATTCTGCGGGTGTCCTACTCCTCCTACGCGATCTCCGGCGGGCTCGGCCTTCTTGCCGCCACGGCGGGCGCGGTGAAGGCGGCGCTGGGTGCGGCCTCGCTTCCGCCTGCCGTCGCCATGTCGCCGCCTGCCCCGCCGCATTTCCGGCGCGGCCTTGCCGACATCGTCTTCGGCGCCCTGCGCCTGTCGCAGCCGACCATGATGGTCGTGCGCAGCATTACCCGCTGGCCGGTCCGCTCGGGCCTCACGGCCCTGGGCCTGGCGCTTGCCACCGCCATCCTCGTCGCCTCGAACTTCTTTCAGGACTCGCTCGCGCTCATCATCGATTCCGCCTTTCACCAGTCGAACAGGCAGGACGCGATGCTGCTCTTCTCCGAGGAGTTGCCCGAAAGCGTGCTCGCCTCGGTCGCGCGCCTGCCCGGCGTCACCAGGGCCGAGGGGCAGCTCTACCTCTCGGCGCGCATCCGGCACGGCCACCTGATGCGCCAGACTCCGGTCGAAGGCCGTCGCCCGGGCACGGATCTCTCGCGCATCGTCGACGCCGCGGGCCGCCGGATCGACGCCCCGCCCGGCGGTATCGTCCTCTCCGAGCGGCTGGCCGAGGTCCTGGACCTCAAGACTGGCGACCTCGCCGAGGTGGAATTCCTCGGACTGCACGACGGCACCTACATGGTTCCGGTCTCCGCCATCATCCCGCAATATTTCGGGCTCGGCGCCTACATGGATCTCGACACGCTCTCGGCGCTCTTCCGCCAGGCACCACGCATCGCCGTCGCCAACGTCGCGCTCGACGCCACACGGACCGAGGAATTCCACGCCGCGCTCAAGGACGTGCCGCGGCTGGCAGGAACGATCATGATGCAGGACAACCGCCGGTCCTTCGAGGCGACGATCCAGGAGAACGTGCTGATCATCAACACCGTCTATGCCATCCTCGGCATCATCATCACCGTCGGCGTCGCCTACAATGGCGCCCGCATCCAGTTGAGCGAACGGGCGCGCGAACTGGCCTCGCTGCGCATCCTCGGCTTCACGCGCGGCGAGGTCTCGTACGTGCTGATGGGCGAGACCATGCTCCTGGCGCTGATCGCCCAGCCGGTCGGCTGGTGGATCGGTCACTGGGTCGCGCGCTTCATGTCCGAGGGGTTCGAGTCCGACCTCTACACGGTCCCCCTCGTCCTCAACACATCGACCTTCGCCTATGCCTCGCTCGTCACCTTGTCCGCTGCCCTTGCCGCGGCGCTGGTCGTCCGCCGCCGGATCGACCGGCTCGATCTTGTCCAGGTCCTGAAAACCAGGGAGTAGCCCATGACCCCGCGCACCATTGGCCTCATCGCGCTCGGCCTCGCCCTTGCCGGCGGCCTTGGCTACATGGCCTTCCGTACCGACCCGGTGCCGGTCGACCTGCATACCGTCGAGCGCGGCCCGATGCAGGTCACCGTCGTCGCGGACGGCAAGACCCGCATCCGCGAGATTTATCAGGTCGCCTCACCCATCGCCGGGACGCTCCGCCGCGCGCCGGTCCATGTCGGTGACCTCGTGGTCGAAGGGGAAACCGTCGTCGCCATGGTCGAGCCGGTCGCCCCCAGCCTGCTCGACGCCAGAAGCCGCATCCAGGCCGAGGCCGCCCAGCGCGAGGCCGAGGCGGCGCTGGCCGTCGCCGACAGCGGGCTCCGGCAGGCCGAGGAGGACTTCGCCTACGCGCAGTCCCAGTACGACCGGACCCAGGCGCTGGTCGAACGCGGCGTCGCCTCGGTGACGCGGCTCGAGGATGCCGCGCAGCTTCTGGCCCTGAAGCAGGCCGCCCGCGAGGCAGCCTCGTCTAACCGGGACATGGCGCAGGGCGCCGTCGACCGCGCGGCGGCGGCGCTGATCGAACCATCGGCCGACCCCGGCACCCGCGACGGCGCCTGCTGCGTCGAGATCAGGGCGCCCGCCACCGGCACCGTTCTCGCCATCTCCGAAGAAAGCGAACGCCCCATCGCCGCCGGCGCACCGATCCTGTCGATCGGCGACCCCGGGGACCTCGAAATCGTCGCCGACCTCCTTTCGTCGGACGCCGTGCGCCTCACCATCGGCAGCCGCGCCATTGTCGAACGCTGGGGCGGGCCGAACCCGCTGGAGGCCCGTCTCGCCTCGACCGAACCCATCGCCCGCACCAAGGTCTCGGCCCTGGGCATCGAGGAACAACGCGTCGACGCTGTCTTCGACCTCCTCTCGCCGCCCGAGGCGCGCGCGGGTCTGGGCCAGGGCTACGCCGTCTTTCTGCGCATCGTCGAATGGGAGGCGGACGACGTCCTGCGCGTGCCGCTTTCGACGCTCTTCCGCTCGGGCGACGGCTGGGCCGTCTTCGCCGTCGCGGACGGCATCGCCCGCAAGGTGCCGGTCGAGGTCGGTCGCCGGTCGGACACCGATGCCGAGATCCTCTCGGGGCTCGAGACCGGCCAGCGTCTGGTCACGCATCCCAGCGAGGCGGTGACCGACGGCGTCGAGGTCACCGAGCGGACCGAGATCTAGGAAAGGACCGGGGTTTCCCTTTGCCGCCCGGCCCGCTAGAGGGACGCCGGACACCGGAGGCGCGCATGATCCTTT
>JBNLCA010000114.1:0-2695 GCA_050303575.1 Paracoccaceae bacterium | reverse complement strand
GCATGCTCGATGCCGCCGATATACTGGTCGACGTTCATCCAGTAGTCGACGTCCTCCGCCACCGTCGGCGTCCGGGCGTGCGGCGCGGTGAAGCGGGCGAAGTACCAGGACGAATCGACGAACGTGTCCATCGTGTCGGTCTCGCGCTTGGCCGGCTTGCCGCACTTGGGGCAAGGCATGTCGCGCCAGGTCGGGTGACGGTCCAAGGGGTTGCCCGGCTTGTCGAACGTCACATCATCGGGGAGCGTGACCGGCAGGTTCTGCTTGTTCTCGGGCACCACGCCGCAAGCGTCGCAATGGACCACCGGAATCGGGCAGCCCCAGTAACGCTGGCGGCTCAGCCCCCAGTCGCGCAGGCGGAACTTGGTGACGCCCTGGCCGACGCCATTCGCCTCGCATTTGGCGATGGCGGCGTCGATCGCCTCGTTGCCGGTCGCGGTCTCGTCCCAGCCGAAGGGACGGGTCCAGCGCACCTTGTCCGTCTTCGGCGGCACGAAGGGTTCGGCCTGGATGTCCCAATTGCCCTCGAGCGGCAGGAACGTATCGATGATCGGCAGGCCGTACTTGCGGCAGAAGTCGTGGTCGCGCTGGTCATGCGCCGGGCAGCCGAAGATCGCCCCGGTGCCGTAATCCATCAGGATGAAGTTGGCGATATAGACCGGCAGTTCCCACGCGGTATCAAAGGGATGGCGGACCTTCAGACCGGTGTCCCAGCCCAGCTTCTCGGCCGTCTCGAGCGCCTCCTCGGTCGTGCCGCCCCTGCGGCACTCGGCGATGAAGGCCGCCGCCTCGGGGTTTTCGCGCTCGATCACCTTGGCCAGCGGATGGTCGGGCGAGATGCCGACGAAGCTCGCGCCCATCAGCGTGTCGGGGCGAGTGGTGTAGACCTCGATCCGGTCGGTCCCATGCGGACCGTCGATCAGCGAAAAGGCGAACTGGAGGCCCCGGCTCTTGCCGATCCAGTTGCGCTGCATCGTCTTGACCTTGTCGGGCCAGTCGTCCAGCCCGTCGATGGCGTCCAGAAGCTCGGCCGAATAGTCGCTGATCTTGAAGAACCACTGGGTCAGCTCGCGCCGCTCGACATCAGCGCCCGAGCGCCAGCCCTTGCCGTCGATCACCTGCTCGTTGGCCAGCACCGTCATGTCGACAGGATCCCAGTTGACGACCGCGCTCTTGCGGTAGACCAGCCCTTTTTCCAGGAAATCCAGGAACATGGACTGCTGCTGGCCGTAATATTCCGGATCGCAGGTGGCGAACTCGCGGGACCAGTCGATGCTCAGCCCCAGGGGCTTCATCTGGCCGCGCATGTCGGCGATGTTGCCGTAGGTCCAGTCCTTGGGGTGGCCGCCCCGCTCCATCGCGGCGTTCTCGGCCGGCATCCCGAAGGCGTCCCAGCCCATCGGGTGCAGCACGCTGAACCCCTGCGCGATCTTGTAGCGCGCGATGACGTCGCCCATCGTGTAGTTGCGCACGTGGCCCATGTGGATGCGCCCCGACGGATAGGGGAACATCTCGAGGACGTAGTATTTCGGCTTGGCAACATCCCGTTTCGCAAGGAAAATCCCGGCCTCGTCCCAGGCGTTCTGCCACTTGGGTTCGATCACGGCGGGGTCGAGACGCGACATCTTTCAGTCCTTCATGCGCAAAAGCCGGGCCACCGGCCCGGCGGTATTACGGTTTCACGGCGATAGGGTCTAGAGCCTCGAGTCGGCGATCCGAAGCTCGCGCGCACGGGTGAGAATCGCATCCTCGACGGCGCGCACCGTGTCGGGATCGACCGCCGCGCCGCCCTGCGTCTGCAGCGCGACCTTCAGCGAACGTGCGTCGAGCGCCGGATCCTGCACATAGATCGTCGCCCGGTAGGCGCGGCCACCGCCCGGCGGACGGCCATAACCCGTCACGATCACCCCCGTGAACGGGTCAACCGACTGAACCGGAAGGAAATTCAGGACATCGAGGGCGGCGTTCCAGATGTACTTGTTGACCTCGACCGTGGTGTTCGGGTCGCTGTTGTTGTCGAACAGATCCCAGATCGTCGACTGCCGTGTCTGGTTGCTCCGGCGGCCACCGCCCTGCCCCTGCGAGGCATCGGTAGTGTTGTTGCCCGCCCGGTTGCCCCGGCTGTCGCCCGAGCCGATCCCGCTGCCGCGGCTGTCACCCGACCCGATTCCGCCGCTGAACGGCAACCGGCCGCAGCCCGCGACCGAAACCACGAGGAGAGAGACCATCAAAAGACGCGCCGCGCGCGAGGAATTCATCTGCGGACCCGCCTTGCTGACCCGGGCCCTGTCTAGCCGAGGGTCAGCCGGGTGACAAGCCGCTTAGAAACGCTCCGCACCCCAATGCCGCAGGCGCTTCGCGAACGGTGTTGCGCTAGTGCACCATAGGTTCGCCCATTCCGTGGGCAACATCGAGTCGGCTTGATTTGAGAAGCTCAAGCATGGAAACAAAGGCCATTCCTAGCCCGACCTTCTGGGTTGGGTGAACTCTTCGAAACACGAGGGAAAACATGAAAAAGGTTCTTCTCGCCACGACCGCCCTGGTGGGCTTCGCTGGCGCAGCGGCCGCAGAGGTGACCATCACCGGTTCGGCCGAGATGGGTATCGTCGGCGGTGACGGCATCGAAACGCAATTCTGGCAGGACGTCGATGTCACCTTCACGCTCTCGGGCGAGTCGGACTCGGGCATCTCGTTC
>JBNLCA010000113.1:0-6005 GCA_050303575.1 Paracoccaceae bacterium | reverse complement strand
GCATTTCGTGCCGAACCTGACCTTCGGCCCAGCGATGGTGAAGGCGCTCCGTCCACATGTGAAGACGGTGATGGACGTCCATCTGATGATCGCGCCGGTCGATCCCTACATCGACGCCTTCGCCGAGGCCGGCGCCGACATCCTGACCGCGCATATGGAGGCCGGCCCGCACATCCACCGCACGCTCCAGGCGATCCGCGCCGCGGGCTGCAAGGCGGGCCTCGCGCTCAATCCCGGCACCGGGCTTTCGGGCGTCGAAAGCCTTCTCGACCTTACCGACCTCGTGTGCGTCATGACGGTGAACCCCGGCTTCGGCGGCCAGAGGTTCATCGCCAGCCAGATCGAGAAGGTGAAGGCGCTCCGTGCCATGATCGGCGACCGGCCGATCCATATCGAGATCGACGGCGGCGTCGACCCTTCGACCGCGCCCCTCGTCACGCGGGCCGGGGCCGACGTGCTGGTCGCGGGCTCGGCCGTCTTCAAGGGCGGCTCGGTCCAGAACCCCGCCCCGTACGGCGCCAACATCGCCGCCATCCGCAAAGCGACAGGAGGATCATCATGACCACCGCGCCCACCTGCGACTTCGGCTGGAAGCCGGAAGATTTCAGCCTGCCCGCCACCGACGGCAAGACCTACGCGCTGGCCGACATCGCCGGCCCGCAGGGCACACTCATCATGTTCATCTGCAACCACTGCCCCTACGTGATCGGTGCGCTTGACCGGATCAAGCGCGACGCGGCCGAGTTGCAGGCGCTTGGCATCGGCGTCGCCGCCATCTGCTCGAACGACGCGACCACCCATCCCGACGACAGCTTCCCGAAGATGAAGGCACTGGCCGAGCGCGAGCAGCTCCCCTTTCCCTACCTGCATGACGAGGACCAGTCCGTCGCCCGCGCCTGGGATGCCGCCTGCACGCCGGACTTCTTCGGCTTCAACGCAGCGATGGAGCTGCAATATCGCGGCCGCATCGACCAGGGCGGCCGGAGCGCCCCGCCGCCCGGCGCCCCGCGAGAGCTGTTCGAGGCGATGAAGGAAGTCGCGAAGACCGGCCTCGGCCCGGCCGAGCAGACGCCCTCGATGGGCTGCTCGATCAAGTGGAAAGCCGCCTGATCCCTCTTTTTGGTTTCAAATATACTCGGGGGTGAGGCCGCAGGCCGAGGGGGCAGTGAGCCCCCTTCCCCGCCCGGAGCCTCGCGATGACATCGGTTCTTTTCGACCTCGACGGCACGCTCATCGATTCGATGCCGCAGATCCACAAGATCGTCTCCGAGGTGCTCGAAATCGAAGGCCTGCCCCCGGTCGACCGGCCGCGCCTTCAGACCTATGTCGGAAGCGGCCTTCCCGCGCTCGTCACGCGGCTTCTGGGCGGGCTGGGCCATGGCGAGGACCCGGCGCTGAGCAAGCGTGTCACGGACGAGATCCTTGCGCGCTACACCGGCAGCCACGGCCTGACCCGGCTCTATCCCGGCGTGCGCTCGGCGCTCGAGGCTCTGGCAGCAAGCGGTCATCGCCTCGGCATCGTCACCAACAAGCCCGAAGAACCGGCCCGGTCGGTCGTCGCGCATTTCGGCCTCGCGGACATGTTCGGCGTTCTCATCGGCGGCGACAGCCTGCCCGAGCGCAAGCCGCATCCGCGGCCGCTACTCGACGCCATCGCGGCGCTGGGCGGGCCGGCCGTCTATGTCGGCGACAGCGAGGTCGATGCAGAGACGGCGAAAACGGCCGGTGCCCCTTTCGCGCTCTACACGCCGGGTTACCGCAAGTCGCCGGTCTCGGCGATTGCGCATCAGGCGGAGTTCGACGACTTCGCTGCGCTTCCCGGTATCGTGGACCGGCTCCTCATCCCGGCAGGATGAGCGCCGCCTCCTCGTTCCAGCCGACCGTCACCGTGTCGCCGACCACGATGGGTGACGACCGCCGCCCCAGCCGCGTCGCCTGCATGACGATGAAAGGCTGATCCAGCCCCGGAACCTCGAGCACGTATTGCGAACGGTCGCCGAGGTAGGAGACGGCCGTGACCTTCGCGATGATCTGGTTCGGCCCCACCTTGGTGCGGCCGAGCGAAATCTCGATATGCTCGGGCCGGATGGCGGCAATCCCCTGCGAGACCTCGTTCAGCCGCTCGGCGGCCTGGCCCCGGATCTGACCCATCGCGCCCGCGTCGATCTCGGCGATGCCCGAGGCGCGGACCACCTTGCCGGGGATCAGGTTCATCGTGCCGATGAAGCCGGCGACGGTGCGGTTCGCCGGCCGCTCGTAGAGCGTGGTCGGCGTGTCGATCTGCAGGACCTGCCCGCCCTCCATCACCGCGATCCGGTCGGACAGCGTCAGCGCCTCTTCCTGGTCGTGGGTGACGAAGACGAAGGTGATGCCGACCGTGCGCTGCAGGGTCCGCAGTTCGATCTGCATTTCCTCGCGCAGTTTCTTGTCGAGCGCCGAGAGCGGCTCGTCGAGGAGCAGCACCTGCGGACGCAGCACGAGTGCACGCGCCAGCGCGACGCGCTGCCGCTGGCCGCCGGACAGCTGGGTCGCCGACCGCTCGCCCAGACCATCGAGCTTGACCATCTCCAGGGCCTCGCGCACCCGTTTCTTCGCCTCCACGCCCCGCACCTTGCGGTAGCGCAGCCCGTAACCGACATTCTCGGCCACCGTCAGGTGCGGGAAGATGGCGTAGCTCTGGAAGACCATGTTCGTCGGCCGCCGGTTCGCCGGCACCCGCGCCATGTCCTGCTCGTCGATCACCACACGCCCGGTCGTCGGCGTCTCGATACCGGCGAGGATGCGCAGTAGCGTGGTCTTGCCGCAGCCCGACGGCCCGAGGAGCGAGAAGAACTCGCCCCGCGCGATGTCGAACGACACTTCGTGCAGCGCGGTGACGGTGCCGAACGATTTGGTCACCTGGTCGATCTCGATGACCTTGTCCATCAGAGGTCTCCGGGGTTCGAGGATTGCACGCCGCGCTTGCGGATCACCTCGGCAAGGATGACGAGGACGGCCGAGCCGACGAGGATGAGCGAGCCCAGGGCAAGCGTTCCGGGCAGGCGGTTCGGAAAGCGCAGCTGGCTGAACAGGAACACCGGCAGCGTGTTCTCGGTGCCGGTCAGGAAGAACGAGATGACGAACTCGTCAAACGAGATGATGAAGCTGAGAAGGAATGCCGAGATGACGCCGGGCATGGCGAGCGGCAGCGTGACCCGCAGGAAGGTCGACAGGCCCGAGGCGCCGAGGTCGCGCGAGGCTTCCTCGAAGCTCGGATCGAACCCTTCGAGGCGCGAGATCAGGACCGTCATCGCGAAGGGAATGCACAGCATGACGTGGCCGGTCGCGACGGTCCAGAGCGAGAGCGGGATGCCCAGGATGCGCAGAAGGATCACCAGAAGCGCGACGGCCAGAACGATGGACGGCACCACCAGCGGCAACATCATGAACGACAGGATCGGGCCGGACCCCGCGACCTTGTAGCGGGTCAGGGCCAGGGCCGCCGGAAGGGCCAGCGCCGTCGAGAGAAGCGCGACGCCTATCCCGACCTTCAGGCTGTTCTCCAGCGCCATCATCATCGACAGGTTCGACGCCATCTCGCCGTAGTGCTTGGTGGTGAAGCCCTGCAGCGGAAAGGTCGCGAAGTTGGAATCGTTCAGCGAGAAGACCGGCATCAGAAGGACCGGCCCGTAGAGGAAGAGGATGAAGAAGACCGCGTAGAGCCGCAGCATCAGGCAAGCCTCCGGCGGATCCTGCGGTAGCCGATGGCCCAGAGGAAGAGCGCGACGAGGATGCCGATGATCAGCATCATGACGATCGAGACCGCCGCCCCCAGGGGCGCGTTGTCCTGCCGGGTAAAGAGCTGCTGGACGAGGCTGCCGATCATCGTGCCGCCGGTGCCGCCGACCAGCGTCGGCGTGACGTAGTCGCCGACCGTTGGGATGAAGACCAGCAGCGTCGCCGCGATCGTGCCGGGGAGCGACAGCGGCCAGGTGATCCGCCAGAACCGCTTCCATTTCGTGTCGCCGAGGTCGGCGGCGGCCTCGAGCAGCGAACGGTCGATCTTCTCAAGGCTGACATAGATCGGCAGGACCGCGAAGGCGATCCACGAATGCGCCAGCGTGATCATCACCGCGACCGGGTTGTAGAGAAGCGCCTCGATCGGCTTGTCGATGATCCCGAGCGAGATCAGCCCCGAATTGATCGCGCCGTTGAAGCCCAGCACGATCTTCCACGAAAAGACCCGCAGAAGGTACGAGGTCCAGAACGGGATCGTCAAAAGGATGATCCAGACCGCCTTGTTTCCCGTCACCCGGAACGCCAGGAAATAGGCCATCGGATAGGCCATGGCGATGACGATGACCGTCGCGACCAGCGACATCGCCAGCGACTTGACCATCAGGATCGCCGGGACCGGGTATTCCAGCGGGAACGGGATGCCGTACCAAGTGGTCCCCTCGCCCGGCGCGAACAGGCGGATGTAGTTCGCCAGCGTGAAGGACCGGTCGATCTCGAACCCGGTCTGGGTCCAGAAGCTCAGCACGATCAGCGCCAGAAGCGGCGCCGCGAGCGTCGCCACCATGACAAGGAAAGCGGGCGCGAGGAGCTTCGCGCCCGTGCTGGCCGGCCCCTTCGCCACTACTGTTTCAAGGCCTTCGTGTCGCCCCAGACGCGGTTATGCTCGGTCTGCACCTCGTCGGGCGGGTTCTTGAAGAGGATCGCGTCCTGCATCATCGCGACCGGATCGGCGAGACCCATGGCGGCGACCTCGGACGCGTCGGCGATCTCGAAGGACTTGCGGTTGGCGTGTCCGTAGCCCGAGCCCTCGATCAGGAGCTTGCCGGTTTCCGGCGACAGCCAGGCGTCGATGAAATCGTAGGCAAGTTGTTCGTCGGCCTTGCCCGAATTCAGGAGCGTCAGCCCGCAGAACCAGGTGAACATGCCCTCCTTCGGCACGGCATATTCGACCGGGATACCCTCGGCCTTCAGGTTCTTGACCAGATCGTTCCAGGCATAGGCCGCGACGATCTCGCCCGAGGCCATGGCCTGCTGCACTTCCGACGCATCGTTCCAAAGGAAACGGCTGACATTCACGCCCTTGGCGCCCCAGGTCTTGGCGGCCTCTTCCAGCGCTGTGCCCGAGATCTTGTAGGCCTCGTCATAGCTCATCCCGCCGACCATCGCGCCGATCTGGATGACCAGCTCGTTGTCGAGCATCGAGACCTTCCCGGCATAGGCGTCGTCGTAGAAGATGCCCCAGGTCGGATCGGCGATGAAGGCGGGGTCTATCAGGTCGGGCCGGTAGGCGATCGAGGCGTTGCCCCAGTCGGCCGGGGCCATGACGACCTTGCCGTCGACGATCACCCCTTCGGCGGTCTGGAGTTCGGGGAAGATGTCGGGCCAGTTGGCCAGGCGCGACGTGTCGATTTCCTTGGCGAGGCCGGCATTGACGAAGCGGCCGACCGAGTAATTGCAGGGATGCATGACGTCCGCGGCAAACCCCGCGCGGACCTTGGCCAGCGCCTCTTCCTCGCCGCCGAAGACCGAAAAGGCGGGCAGCGTTCCGTGTTTCTCGACGAAGCCGGGGATGTAATCCTGGACGTCGTAGCCACCCCATTCGAGGCAGACGAGCGGGTCGCCCTGGGCATTGGCAAGGCGCGGCAGGATCACGGTGCCGACCCCGAAGGCGGCGGCTGACCTGAGCATGTCACGACGGCCGATCAGGCCCGACGCCATGCGGTCGAGGTACTTGATGCGAGTCATGCGAAAGGCCCCCCTTCGGGCCGCAAGGGCCGGTGCACAATGCCTGCACTGCGCGTACACCGAACGTGCACCGGCGATGCAAAACTCTGGCACGGCTTTCGGCCTCCGGGAAGAGGTGAAAACGACCCCACTTGCGCAACACATGTCGCAAGCGGAGGATGCGCGGACATTCGCCCCGAGGTGCCCGAGATGAGTCTTCCCGACCTGATCCTGATCGAGGGCGATATCCGCACGATGGACCCCCTGACGCCGCGGGTCACGGC
>JBNLCA010000112.1:0-3752 GCA_050303575.1 Paracoccaceae bacterium | reverse complement strand
CCAGATGCCCGTCCGATGCGCGGGTTCGTGATCCTCATCGCTCTTCTCGCCGCTCTTGCCGGCCTTGCCAGCTTTGGCGGAAGGATCCATCCGGCGGCCGACACGCTGGCGCTGGGCCGGCCGGTGCTCTTCGTCGTCTGTCTTGCCGGTGTCCTCGCCGCTCGGGCGTTGGTCCTGCGCGTCGCGCTGGGCGCCGTGGCGCTGGTCATGACCGTCAGCATGGCGCCGGCGTTCCTGCCGCAGGCGCCCGGCGGCGAAATCCGCATCTATGTCAAGAACCTCTGGGCCGGGAACCGCGACGTGGGGCCGCTGGCGGGCGACATCCGCGCCGCCGGGGTCGATGCGGTGCTGCTCCAGGAAGTGTCGGACGGCAACCGCGGGATCATGGACCTTTTGCGGCCCGACTTCCCGCACCAGGCGTTTTGCCGCTTCTCGGACTGGAGCGGGGTGGCGGTCCTGTCGAAACACCGGATCGACGGCGAGCAGGTCTGCACCACCGGTCGCGCCGCGACCGCCGCGCCGATCCGCGTCGGCGGGCGTCGGGTCTGGATCGTCTCGGTCCACATACCCTGGCTCTGGCCCTATCGCAGCGCCGACAACGAGGCGGCGGCGAGCCGGCTTCTGGCGCGGCTCGACGGGCCCGTGGTCCTTGCCGGGGACTTCAACGCCTTTCCCTGGACCGAACGGGTGGCCGGCACCCTCCGCCAGACCGGAACCCGCCTTGCCGGGCCGGTGCGGCCGACTTTCTGGTATCGCGGCCTTCCGATGGCGCTCGACTTCGCGATGGCGCCGGGCGGCGGATCGGTCGAGGTCCGCCCGCTTTTCGGCTCGGACCATGGCGGGCTCGTCGCCGACCTAGCGCTCGAGGCGCCGTAGAGGATCCGTCCCGCCGGGGTCAGGCACGTCGATGGCGCGGCCGAGCCGGGCGCACAGCGCCCGGGACTTGTGATCTTCCAGCTCAGGCCGCCTTGCGGCCCGCCCTCAGAATGTCCGGCAGGCTGTTCTCGATCCACGCGGCCAGCGCGGCGAGATGCGTGGCCGCCTCTTCGCCGAGCGGCGTCAGGCTGTAGACGACGTGCGGCGGCACAACCTCGTAAGCGGTGCGCAGGACGAACCCGTCCGATTCGAGTTCCTGCAGGGTCTGCGACAGCATCCGCTCGCTGACCCCGCCCACCCGGCGGCGCAGCTCGCTGAACCGATGCGGGCCGGTCGCCAGCGCCAGCATCACCAGAAAGCCCCAACGGCTGGTCAGGTCGCGCAGGACCCTGCGCGACGGGCAATCGGCCGCCATCACGTTCCCGCGCTGCCAGCCGTCCAGCAGTCCTTCGGCGATCTCCGCAGATGTCATGTGCGCCTCCGCGTTACACTTACAAAAAAGTACGTACTTACGATTCGTAAGTAAATGGGTCACAAGGCGCCATCTGAAGAAAAGGAGTGCCCCATGACCACCATCGCCGTCACCGGATCGACCGGACATCTCGGCCGCCTCGCCATAGCCGCCCTGAAAGCGCGTGGCGAGGTTCCCGTCGCGCTGGCGCGTTCGCCGGACAAGGCCGCCGATCTCGGCGTGCCGGTGCGGGCGTTCGACTACAGGACGGCCGACCCCGCCGCGCTTCAGGGCGTTGACGTGCTGGTCCTGATCTCGTCGAGCGACTTCGACGACCGCGCCGGACAGCACCGGAACGTCATCGAGGCGGCGAAGTCCGCGGGCGTCGGTCGGCTGGTCTACACCTCGATCCTGAAGGGTGACGCCTCGCCGATGATCCTTGCCCAGGACCATATCGCGACCGAGGCGGCGCTGACGGCCTCGGGCGTGCCCTACACGATCCTCAGGAACGGCTGGTACACCGAGAATTACACCGGTGCGCTGGGCGCGGCCCTGCAATTTGGCGGCACGATCGGGGCCTCGGGCGAGGGGCGCATCTCGGCTGCCGCGCGCGCCGACTACGCCGACGCGATCGCGGTGACGGCCGCGGGCGCGGGCCACGAGGGCAAGATCTACGAACTCGCCGGCGACACTGCCTTCACCCAGGCCGAACTGGCCGCCGAGATTGCCAGGCAGTCGGGCAAGCCTGTTGCCTACACGAACCTGCCCAAGGCCGACTATGCCAAGGCGCTCGAGGGCTTCGGCCTGCCGGAGGGCTTCGCCTTGGTGCTCGCCGATTCGGACGTGCAGGCATCGAAGGGCGCGCTTCTTGACGAGAGCGGCACGCTCTCGCGGCTGATCGGCCGGCCGACGACGCCGATGGCGGAAACTGTCAGGACGGCGCTGGCCGCGCTCTGACGCCGGTGGTGGCCCCCGGCACGCTGCGCTAGGCTCGAAGCGAAAGGGGGCCGCCATGCTGGAAGGAAGCTGCCACTGCGGTGCCGTGCGCTGGACCTTCGACAGCACGCCCGAAAGCGCGACGGCCTGCAATTGCACGATCTGCCGCCGTTACGGGGCCTTGTGGATCTACGGCCACGAGGGCGAGGACGTCTCGGTCTCGGGGCCCGTGACCGAATATGTGCGCGGCGACGGCAACATAGGCTTCCGCTTCTGCCCGGCCTGCGGCTGCGTCGTCGCCTGGAGAGGACGTGAGCCGGGCAAGGACGGCCGGCGCCGCCTTGCGGTGAACCTGCGGATGAGCGAACCGGGAGCGGTCGCGCATCTGCCCATCGACCATTTCGACGGGCTGGAGACGTGGAACGACTTGCCGCGTGACGGCCGCTGCGTCAGCGAGATGTGGTTCTAAGGCGTCAGGACTCCGAGGCGTAGAGAAGCGTGATGTCGTTCTGGTACGGCTCGCAATATTCTTTGGACGAGCGGATGACGGCGGGGGTCGGGGTGAGGGCGGCGATCAGGATGGATTTCATTGTCAGCTCCCTCGGTTTTCGCTCCAAACGACGTGCGCGGGGGTTTTGTTTCCCGCAAGTTGCGGCATAGAGGGCCGGAACCGGGCGTGGAGGGACCATGAGAGAGACGATCGAACGCTATTTCGCCGCCTTCAACCGGGGCGATGCCGAGGGGATGCTGGCCGAGCTTTCGCCGGATATCGAGCATCACGTGAACGAGGGGCAGGTGCGGGCCGGCAAGGTACGTTTCGGCGAGTTCCTCGCCCACATGAACCACTGCTACCGCGAGGAGCTGACCGACATGGTGATCTTCGCGAGTGATGACGGAACACGCGCGGCGGCCGAGTTCACCGTGAACGGCACCTACCTTGCCACCGATCCTGGCCTGCCCGAGGCGAAGGGCCAGACCTACCGGCTGCCGGGCGGGTCCTTCTTCACGCTGAAGGACGGCAAGATCACGCGGGTGACGACCTACTATAACCTCGCTGACTGGCTGCGGCAGGTGGGCGGGTGACACTCGCTGTTCGGACGCTGACCGGCGCGGCGCTCGACGCCGCGCTGTACGACGTGGCGCGGCTCAGGATCGCGGTGTTCCGGGACTGGCCGTATCTCTACGACGGCGAGCTCGATTACGAGCGGCGTTACGTCCAGACCTACCGCGACAGTCCCGGGGCGGTGCTGGTCGGCGCCTTCGACGGCGACAGGCTGGTCGGCGCGGCGACCGGCACGCCGATGGAGGATCACGCCGGGTTCGCCAAGCCGTTCGCGGGAACGGGCTACGATCTTGGCGACATCTTCTACTGCGCCGAGTCCGTGCTTCTGCCCGGATACCGGGGGCAGGGTGCCGGCCACGCCTTCTTCGATCACCGCGAGGCGCATGCCCGCGCCTTGGGTCGGCGCTACTCGGCCTTCTGCGCGGT
>JBNLCA010000111.1:0-2092 GCA_050303575.1 Paracoccaceae bacterium | reverse complement strand
CCCCGCCGCCACCGCGTCCGCGATCGCGTCCGACGCGTCGGCAAGGACCAACTCGGCCTGCGCACCGTCAAGCATAAGCTCTGCCGCGCCGCCGCCGTCCATCATCGCGTAGCCGACCACCGCCGCGTCGGCTGCCGCGACCCGGAAGAGAGCGACCTTGTCGTCGAGCTTCGCCGCGACGAGGAAGACCTGCGCCGCCTGCCCGCCATATACCGCCGCCTTGCGGCCGGTCAGACGGAAACCCTCGCCGTCCCGGTCCGCCCGCGTCTCGATCAGCTCGATCTCGTAGGGTGCATCGACCTCGCCCAGCGCGACGGCATGGATCACCTCGCCCGAGACCAGCGCCTCCTGGTCCGCACCGGCCGCCGAAAGCAGCCGGCTCGCCATCACGGAGCCGAGGAACGGCTCGGGGCAGAGCGCGCGGCCCAGTTCCTCGAACACCACCGCGATATCGAAGCCCGCGCCGCCGAAACCGCCCGCCGCCTCGGCCACCAGGGCCCCGGCGATGCCCAACTCGGCCATCTCTCCCCACTTCTCCGGATCGTGGCACGGCGCCTCGTAGGCAACCTTGGTGCGATGCGCGAACGGGTACTCGGCGGCAAGGTAGCGCGCCAGCGTCTCCTTCAGCATCTGCCGGTCGTCGGTCAGGTCGAAGTTCACCTAGAGCTCCAGCATGGTCTTGGTCAGGATGTTCCGCTGGATCTCGTTCGAGCCGCCGAAGATCGAGGTCTTGCGGTTGTTGAAATAGCGCGCCGCGTTGTTTGCCGTGCCCGGCGGTCCGAATACGATGTTGCCGTCGCTGACCGCGCCCGGAAACGGCGCTGCCGCAGGCCCCAGAGCGCGGCGGGCAAGGTCGCGCAGCTCCTGCAGGATCACGGTGCTCTTGATCTTCAGAAGCGACGTCTCCGGCCCCGGCTGGCCGTTCTTCTGCGCTGCGAACAGCATCCTGAGGTTGGTGATCTTCATTGCCTCAAGGTCGATCTCGACCTCGGCCACGCGCGCCGCGAAAAGCGGGTCCTCGATCAGCGGCCGGCCCCGGCGTTTGACCTTTCTCGCCAGCGCCTTCACCTCGACAAGCGCAGTCGTGGCGAAGCCCATGTTGGCGATGCCGGTCCGCTCGTGCGTCAGGAGGTACTTGGCGATCGTCCAGCCCCGGTTCTCCTCGCCCACCAGGTTCTCCAAGGGCACCCGAACGTCGGTGAAGAAGACCTCGTTGACCTCGTGTCCGCCCTCGATCAGGCGGATCGGCCGCATCTCGATGCCGGGCGTATCGAGATCGACAAGGAGGAAACTGATCCCCTCCTGCTGCTTGGCCGCGGGATCGGTACGGCAGAGGCAGAAGATCCTGTTGGCGTGCTGGCCGAGCGTCGTCCAGGTCTTCTGCCCGTTGATGACCCAGTGATCGCCGTCGCGCACTGCGCGGGTCTTGAGGCTGGCAAGGTCCGACCCGGCGCCCGGCTCGGAGTAGCCCTGGCACCACCAGTCCTCGCCCGAAAGGATGCGCGGCAGGATCTCGGCCTTCTGCCGGTCGCTTCCGAACTTCATCAGGACCGGGCCCAGCATGGCAAGGCCGAAGGGCACGATCCGGGGCGCGTAGGCACGGGCGCATTCCTCGTCGAAGATATGGCGCTCGACCGGGCTCCAGCCCGGCCCGCCGAACTCCTTCGGCCAGGTGGTCGCGAGCCAGCCCTTCCGCGCCAGTATGGAATGCCATTCGTTCATGACGTCACGCGTCAGCTCTCCGCCGGCACGGACCGCGTCGCTGATATGTGCCGGCAGCGCATCGGCAAGGAAGGCTTGCACCTCGTCGCGGAAGGCCTGTTCCTCCGGCGTGTAGCTCAGGTCCATCTCAGCCCCCCGCATTCATCTCGGCAAAGGTCCCGCCCTCGTCCGCCAACCGGCGCAGGATCGCGGGCACCTGCCAGTAGTGATCGTCTTCCTGCGCATAGCGTTCGATCCGGGCGACGATCTCCCTCGCGCCCAGCGTGTCGGCGTAATGAAGCGGCCCGCCGCGGAAGCGCGGGAAGCCGTAGCCGAACAGGAACACCGCATCGACATCGACCGGCCTCAGCGCGATCCCGTCCTCGACCAC
>JBNLCA010000110.1:0-33980 GCA_050303575.1 Paracoccaceae bacterium | reverse complement strand
GCCGCGATATCGCGCCGGAAGGGCCGCGCGGCGCGGCTGAATCCCCATGATTCGCGATGATTCGCCTGTCCCGACCCGGGCGCCGCCAACCCCGAATCCGCTTGACCTTTCGCCGCCCGGATAGTTGAACCTGCCAGACTTTAAGAGAGCTTCGGCAGGGGCCGCGCGACATGGAAGACCAGAACAAGAACCTCATCATGGCCATCGTGCTCAGCGTGGCGGTGATCGTCGTCTGGTCGATCTTCAACCCGCCGGTGCCGCCCGCGACCGACACCGCGGTGACCACGCCGGACGGCCAGGTCGCCATGCCGCCCGCGACCGAAGTCGCCCCGCAGCCCGCACCGCCCACCGAAACCGCGCCGACGCCTGTCTCCGGCGACGCCGCGGTCGATGCCGCGCCGGCCGATGCACCCAAGGTCACGATCGACACGCCGCTCCTGTCGGGGACGATCTCGCTGGCCGGCGGACGGCTCGACGATCTGAAACTGCGCGACTACCGCGAGACGATCGAGCCGGGCTCGCCCAACGTGACGCTGCTGTCCTCGGACGACATGCTGGCCCTCTTCGCCTGGGCCTCGACCGACGAGGCGACGGGCGATGTGCCGGGGCCCGTCACGGTCTGGACGCAGGAGGGCTCGGGCAGCCTGAAGGTCGGCGAGCCGGTCACGCTCAGCTGGGAAAACGGCCAGGGCCTGACCTTCACCCGCACCATCGCCATCGACGACAAGTACATGTTCACGGTCACCGACCGGGTCGAGAACACGGGCGCTGCACCGGCGAATCTTTATGCCTACGGTGTGGTCGAACGGCACGGCCTGCCGGACGATTTGAAGAACTTCTTCATCTTGCACGAGGGCGTCGTTCGGCTTTCCGACGGCAAGCTCGATGAGATCGACTATGACGACATCGTCGATGCCGCGCCCGTCCCTGCCGAGGGCGGTGTGCCGGCCAACGTCGCCGAAGTTGCGCAGTCGGGCTGGATCGGCTTCACCGACCACTACTGGCAGGCGATCCTGATCCCAGACGCGGGCGCGCCCTTCACCGCGACGGCCAAGTACTATGCCAACGGCGACATATACCGCACTGTCGCCCGCCACCCGGCAACCATCCTGGAGCCGGGCGCGGCGAAGGAAGTCTCGACCCGCCTCTTCGCCGGCCCGAAGGAGTGGGAGACCATCCGCCACTACCAGAACGAGCCCGGCACGCTGGACCGCATCTTCGGCGCCACCGTCGATCCGAACATCGCGCCAGTGCCGAAATTCATCGACTCGATCGACTGGGGCTGGTTCTTCTTCCTGACCAAGCCGATGTTCGCGGTCCTGCACTGGCTGCACGGTCTGATCGGCAACATGGGCCTTGCGATCATCGCGCTGACCTTCGTTCTGAAGGCCGTGCTCTTCCCGCTCGCCCGCAAGTCCTACATCTCGATGGCGCGGATGCGCGAACTGCAGCCCGAGATGACCGAGCTTCGCGAGAAGCACAAGGACAGCCCGCAGGCGATGCAGAAGGAGATGATGGCGCTCTACAAGCGCGAGAAGGTGAATCCGGCCGCCGGGTGCCTGCCGCTCCTGATGCAGATCCCGATCTTCTTCTCGCTGTACAAGGTGATCTTCGTCACGCTGGAACTGCGCCACGCGCCGTTCTTCGGCTGGCTTCAGGACCTTTCTGCGCCCGACCCGTCGTCGATCTACAACTTCTTCGGTGTGCTGCCGTGGGATGCACCCGAGCCCGGCACGCTGATGGCGACGATCTTCATCGGCGTGCTGCCGATCCTCCTCGGCGTGTCGATGTGGCTTCAGCAGAAGCTGAACCCGGCGCCGCCCGATCCGACGCAGGCGGCGGTCTTTGCCTGGATGCCGTGGATCTTTATGTTCATGCTGGGATCGTTCGCGTCGGGCCTGGTGCTCTACTGGATCACCAACAACGTGCTGACCTTCATCCAGCAGTACTTCATCATGTGGCGCCACGGAAAGCCGCCGGACCTGTTCGACAACATCAAGGCAGGCTTCAAGCGGACGAAGACGTGAACGGCAAGCTCGCCCACATCTTCCGGCATCCGATCAAGGGGCATGGTCGCGAGTCGCTTGAGATCGTGACGCTGAAGACGGGAGAGTGCCTACCCTGGGACCGGCACTGGGCGGTCGCGCACGAGGCGGCGAAACTCGAGCCTGGCTGGAACCGCTGCGTGAACTTCGCGCGCGGGGCGAAGGCGCCGGCGCTGATGGCCATCACCGCGAAGATGCACGAAGAGACGGGAGCGGTGATCCTCAGCCATCCGGACCGGGGAACGCTGGTCTTCGATCCGGACGACCCGGACGACCTGCCGCTTTTTCTCGACTGGGTTGAACCGCTGAACCCGCCGGACCGGGCAAAGCCCGCGAAGATCGTCACGGCCGGGCGGGGAATGACCGACAGCGACTACCCGTCGGTCACGATCCTGTCGCTCGCCTCGCTGGCCGATCTTTCGGCCCGGATGGGCATGGACCTCTCGGTTCACCGCTGGCGCGGCAATCTCTGGATCGACGGCGCGGCGCCATGGGCCGAGCTCGACTGGGTCGGCCGCCATATCCGCATCGGCGATGCGCTCCTGAAGATCGCGGAGCGGACCGAACGCTGCAAGGCGACGACGGCGAACCCGGAGACGGGGGTGATCGACGCCGACACGCTGGGCGCGCTCGAGGAGGCGTTCGGGCACCGGGATTTCGGCGTCCACGCCACCGTGGTCGAAGGCGGTCTGATTGGCATCGGCTGCCCGTGGAGCATGGCGTGAGCCTGCCTTTCCCCATCGCCGAGCCACCCGACGCCGAGGCGCGCGAGGCCGGTCGGCTGCTCTTTGCCGGCGGGGCGGACTTCCTCAAGGGCGTCGTCGCGATGGCGGGCCTGCCGCCCGCCGACCGGATCGAGGTCTGTTTCGCCGGCCGTTCGAACGTCGGGAAATCGTCGCTGATCAACGCGCTGACGGGGCGGAAGAACCTCGCGCGGGCGTCGAACACGCCGGGCCGCACGCAGGAGATCAACTATTTCACGCTGGGCGAGACGCGCTACCTCGTCGACCTGCCCGGCTATGGCTTCGCCGAGGCGCCGGTCAAGGTGGTCGAGAAATGGCAGCAGCTTCTGCGCGCCTACCTCTCGGGCCGCGCCACGCTGCGCCGGGCCTTCGTGCTGATCGACGCGCGGCACGGGATCAAGGCGGTCGACGAGGAAATCCTGACGCTCCTCGACCGGTCGGCGGTGACCTTCCAGGTTGTGCTGACCAAGGCCGACAAGATGAAGGCCGCCGAGCTTGAGAAGATCGTCGCGCAGGTGCGCGGCGCGCTGGCCAAGCACCCGGCCGCATACCCTGAGATCGTTGTCACCTCGTCCGAAAAGGGCGACGGGATCGAGACCCTGCGCGCGATCGTCGCGACGCTGGAGTGACCCAGAGTCCCTCAGGGCTTGCACATTCCTTCGACGGAACCTGGCCCCCTCGACCCCGGCGGCGGGGCTGCTAATCTCGTCCCGAGGAGGTCCCATGCCCGAGCGCCGTTCGGCCTTCGCCCCGATGCGCGTGCGCGCCTTCCGCACGCTCTGGATCGCCACGCTGGTGTCAAACCTCGGCTCACTCGTCCAGATGGTCGGGGCCGGATGGATGATGACGTCGCTCAGCGGCTCGGACGACCTTGTCGCGCTGGTGCAGGCCTCGAACACGCTGCCGATCATGGTGCTTGCGCTGGTCGCGGGCGCGATGGCCGACAGCTATCCGCGCCGGACCGTGATGCTGACCGCGCAGAGCTTCATGTGCGTCGTCTCGGCGCTTCTGGCAGTCGCGGCCTACCAGGGCCTTCTCAGCCCCTGGGCGCTGCTGACCTTCACCTTCCTCATCGGCTGCGGTCAGGCGATGCACCTGCCGGCGTGGCAATCCTCGATGCGCGATCTCGTCCCGCGCGAGGATCTTCAGTCAGCCGTCACGCTGAACTCGATGAGTTTCAACGCCATGCGCTCGGTCGGCCCGGCGCTGGGCGGACTGATTGTCGCCTCGGCCGGACCGGCCGCCGCCTTCACGCTTAATGCGCTGAGCTATCTCGCCGTCATCGCCGCCCTGATCCTGTGGCGGCCCGAGCGCGAGGATCAGGGCCTGCCGCGCGAAGGCCTCGCTTCGGCGATGGCGGCGGGCGTGCGCTACGTGGCGATGTCGCCGAACCTGATGGCGATCCTGGCCCGCGCGCTCGCCTACGGCTTCACCGTCGTCTCGGTGCTGGCGCTGATGCCGCTGATCGCGCGTGATCTCCTGGGCGGGACGGCGATCACCTTCGGCCTTTGCCTTGGCGCCTTCGGGCTGGGCGGTATCGGTGGCGCGCTGGCCAGCCCGCGGCTGCGCGAACGGTTCGAGACCGAGGCGATCGTTACGGGTGCCTTCCTGACCTTCGCGGCGGGCACGGCCGTCGTGGCGTTCAGCCGGACGCTGCCGCTGACCCTGCTGGCGCTGGTGCCGACCGGCGCCGCCTGGGTGCAGGCGCTCTCGCTCTTCAACGTCTCGGTGCAGCTTGCCACGCCACGCTGGGTCGTCGGACGGGCGGTCTCGCTCTACCAGACCGTCACGTTCGGTGCGATGGCGGCGGGAAGCTGGGCCTGGGGCACGATCTCGGACGCGGCCGGGCCGGAGACCGCGCTTCTCATCGCGGCGGGTGCCATGCTACCCGGCGCGGCGATGGGTCGGCTCCGCCCGGTTCCGGGCTTCTCGTCGCTCGACCTCGATCCCCTGAACCGCTTCTCCGAACCCGCGCTGCGCCTCGATCTGAAGGGCCGGTCGGGACCGATCATGGTGATGATCGACTGGACCATCCCGGCCGAGAAGACCGAGTCGTTCCTTGCCGTGATGGCAGACCGCCGGCGTATCCGGTTGCGCGATGGCGCACGGCAATGGGCGCTGATGCGAGATCTCGAGAACCCCGAGACCTGGACCGAAGCCTACCATGTCCCGACCTGGACCGAGTATATCCGGCACAACCAGCGCCGCACCAAGGCCGACGCCGACAATTTCGACCGCCTGCTCGAGCTGAACGGCGGGCGCCGGCCGCATGTGCACCGGATGATCGAACGGCAGACGGTGCCGACGCACGACGACATGCCGATCCTGCAAAATCCCAAGGTGCTCTGACGGGCCGCCTCAGACGTGCTGGCCGCCGTTCACCTCGATCTCGGTGCCAGTCACGTAGGAGGCGGCGTCCGAGCAGAGGTACCAGATGAGATCGGCCACTTCCGAGGGCTGGCCCAGCCGCCTGAGCGGCAGGCCCTCGACGATCTTCTCGGTTCCGGGCGACAGGATCGCCGTGTCGACCTCGCCCGGGGCGATGGCGTTCACCCGCACGCCCATGGGCCCGAAATCGTGCGCCATCTCGCGGGTCAGTGCCTTCAGCGCCGCCTTCGACGTCGCGTAGGCCGCCCCGGCGAAAGGATGGACCCGGCTTCCGGCGATGGACGTGACGTTGACGACCGAGCCCTTCGCGGCGGCCAGTTCGTCCTTCAGCCCGCGCGCCAGCACGACCGAGGCGAAGAAGTTGACATGGAAGACATGGCCCCAGGTCCGAAGATCGGTGTCGATGGTCGAAAGCCGTTCGCCGTCCGGCCCCTTGGGCGAGATGCCGGCGTTGTTGACCAGCGCATTCAGCCGCCCGCCCAGCTTGCCGCGGATCACCTCGATCGCCTCGATCGTCTGGTTCGGATCGGCAAGGTCGATCTCGATGTGATTCTCCTCGCCGCCCGGCCAGGGGCAGCGCGGATCGAACGGCTGGCGCGAACAGGTCAGGACCCGCCAGCCGCCCGCGGAAAAACGCTTCACCGTCGCATGGCCGATCCCCCGGCTGGCGCCGGTGAGCAGCATGGTCTTCTGGTCGGCTTCGGTCATCGCGCCCTCCGACCTTCAACCTAGCCCAGCCGGCGGCAGAGGCAATCTGTCCTTGCGACCGTTGCGGCCCGGCCCTAACACAGGGACCCTGAACCCGGGGCAGCGAGATGAAGAAGCAAGTGATGAACCGCGACTGGATCGGCACCGCCCGGACCCTTTCCGAGGCTCTCCCCTACATGCAGCGCTACACCGGCGCCGTCGTCGTCGTGAAGTTCGGCGGCAACGCGATGGGCGACGAGGCGGCGATGGCCGAGTTCGCCCGCGATATCGTGCTGATGCGCCAGGTCGGAGTGAACCCGGTCGTTGTCCATGGCGGCGGACCGATGATCAACGACCTTCTGGGCAAGCTCGGCATCGAATCGAAGTTCGTGCGCGGCAAGCGGGTCACCGACAAGCCGACGGTCGAGGTGGTCGAGATGGTGCTGACCGGCCTCGTCAACAAGCGGATCGTCCAGGCAATCATGGACGAGGGCGGCCGCGCGGTGGGTCTTTCCGGCAAGGACGACGACCTGATGGTCTGCGTCGCCGACGACCCCGAACTCGGCTTCGTCGGCAAGCCGGTCGAGATGCGGGTGCAGGTGCTGCGCGACCTTTTCGCCGCCGGCATCATCCCGGTCGTCGCCCCGGTCGCCACCGGCATGAAGTCGAACGAGACCTTCAACGTCAACGGCGACACGGCGGCAGGCGCCATCGCAGGGGCGCTCAAGGCGGACCGGCTGCTCCTTCTGACCGACGTCGCCGGCGTGAAGAACAAGGACGGCGATCTCGTGACCCAGCTGTCGCCGGCCGAGGTGCGCGCGATGATCGAGGACGGGACGATCTCGGGCGGCATGATCCCCAAGGTCGAGACCGCGCTCGCCGCCGTCGAGGCCGGTGTGCGCGCCACCGTCATCCTGGACGGCCGCCAGCCGAACGCCTGCCTTCTCGAGCTCTTCACCGACCACGGCGCCGGCTCGATCATCCGCTCGACCGAGCCCCGGGTGAAGCCGCGCAGCCGCTGACCCACCAAGGTCGGATTGCGCTGACCCGCGCGGGCGCCCATGCTTGCCCCATGCGGTGGGACTACCCCTCACTCGAATCGCGGCTCAGGGCCGAGGGGCTGGACCTCCTCGGCGGCCTGCACCCGACGGCCGAGGAAGGGCTCGGCGACGCCCGTACGCTCCTCCTTCTCGGCCCGCACGAACCCGGCTTCTGGGCGCGCCTGACCGCGTCGCCGGAATGGCAGGACGGCGCCCCCGACCCGGTCGACCGCTGGTCCCTGCGCACAGTGACCGAGCTGGCCGGCGAGATCGGCGGTATGGCCCTCTTTCCCTTCACCGGCCCGCCCTGGCTGCCATTCTATTCGTGGGCGCTCAGGACCGGCCGCGCCTGGCCTTCGCCCGTCCGCCTCCTTGTCCACGAATGTGCCGGCCTCTGGGTCAGCTTCCGGGGCGCGCTGGCCCTTCCCTTCCCGGTCGACCTGCCGCAACCCGGCCGTTCGCCGTGCGAGACCTGCCCGCAACCGTGCCTGGCCGCCTGCCCCGTCGGCGCTCTGACCGGAGCCGGCTACGACACCGCGGCCTGCCATTCCTACCTCGACACCGGATCGGGGCAGGACTGCATGACGCGGGGCTGTGCCGTCCGCCGCGCTTGCCCGGTGGGGCAGGCCTATGGCAGGCTCGACGAACAGTCCGCCTATCACATGAGGCGCTTTCATACATGACGCATCCGGGCCGCCGCCTGATCCTGACCCGCCACGCCAAGTCGAGCTGGGACGATCCCGGCATGGACGACCACGACCGCCCGCTCAATGCGCGCGGACGCCGCGCGGCGCTGGAGCTTGGCGACTGGCTCGCCTCGCGCGGCTACGAGCCCGAGGAGGTCCTCTCGTCGACTGCCACCCGCACGCGGGAAACCTGGGACCGGATCCGCGCCGTCCACCTCGAGACCACGCCGGACGTGCGCTTCCTGCCCGAGCTCTACCATGCCAGCCCCGAGGTGATGCTCAAGGTGCTGCGCACCGCCACCGCACACACCGTCCTCATGCTCGGCCACAATCCCGGCATCGCGGCCTTCGCGGCCGCGCTCGCCGCCAACCCGCCACAGCATCCCGACTTCCGCCGCTATCCGACAGCCGCCACCCTGGTCGTCGATTTCGCCATCGAGACCTGGGCCGAAGCGAAGCCCGGCGACGGCGACGTGCGCGACTTCTTCCGCCCGACGCGCGACGACTAGGCGGCGCCAGCTTCTCTTTTGGTCTCACATATTCCGGGGAGCGCGAGGGGCAGAGCCCCTCGCCCGCGGCGACGCCGGAGGCGGCGCAAAACCGAACGGCGTGCCGCCGCCAGGCGGCGCCGCTGTCTCAGTGGCAGAGGATCTGGCTCAGGAACAGCTTCGTCCGGTCGCTCTTCGGGTTGTTGAAGAACTCCTTCGGCTCGTTCTGTTCGATGATCTGGCCCTGGTCCATGAAGATGACCCGGTTCGCCACCGCCTGGGCAAAGCCCATCTCGTGGGTGACGCAGAGCATCGTCATGCCCTCCTCGGCGAGTTCGATCATCGTGTCGAGCACTTCCTTGATCATCTCGGGGTCGAGCGCCGACGTCGGCTCGTCGAAGAGCATGATCCGGGGCTTCATGCACAGGGATCGCGCGATGGCGACGCGCTGCTGCTGGCCGCCCGACAGCTGGCCGGGATACTTGTTCGCCTGTTCGGGGATCTTCACCTTCTCGAGGAAATGCATCGCCGTCGCCTCGGCCTCGCGCTTGGGCGTCTTTCTCACCCAGATCGGCGCCAGCGTGCAATTCTCCAGGATCGTAAGATGCGGGAAGAGGTTGAAGTGCTGGAACACCATCCCGACCTCGGAGCGGATCTTGTCGATGTTCTTCAGATCCGACGAGAGAAGTGTGCCGTCGACGACGATCCGACCCTTCTGGTGTTCTTCCAGCGCGTTGATGCAGCGGATCAGCGTCGACTTGCCCGACCCCGAGGGTCCGCAGATGACGATCCGCTCGCCGCGATAGACGGTGAGGTCGATGTCGCGCAGCACGTGGAAGTGGCCGTACCACTTGTTCATGTTGACGATCTCGACGGCCACCTCGTCCGAGACCTGCATCTGGCTGCGGTCGACGTCGCGTTCGATGACTTCCGACATGTCTGGTCTCCTTACCGGCGGTCGGTCGCGAGCTTGCCTTCGAGCCACTTCGAGTAGCGGCCCATCGGGAAGCACGAGATGAAGAACATGAAGCCCACGAAGATGTAGAGCTCCCAGTAGATGCCGTGCCATTCGGCGTTGGCGCGGATCGCGTTGGTGAAGTTCAGGATGTCGAAGAGGCCGATGAAGGTCACCAGCGTCGTATCCTTGAAGAGGCCGATGAAGTTGTTGACGATCCCCGGGATCGAGATCTTCAGGGCCTGCGGCATGATGATCAGCCGCTGAGACTGCCAGTAATCGAGGCCGAGCGAGTCGGCGCCCTCGTACTGGCCGCGCGGCAGCGCTGCGAGGCCGCCGCGCACCGTCTCGGCGTTGTAGGCCGCTGCGAAGAGGGTGACGAGGATGATCACGCGCAGCAGGATGTCGAAGTTCGTCCCCGGCGGCAGGAAGTAGTTCAGAAGAAGCGACGCCGTGAAGAGGAGCGTGATCAGGGGCACGCCCCGGATGAACTCGATGAACATCACTGAAAGCGTGTGGACGATGAAGAGGTTCGACTGCCGCCCCAGTGCCAGCACGATGCCCAACGGCAGCGAGAGCGCGATGCCCGAGACGCCGATGATGATCGACAGCATGAAGCCGCCCAGCGCCCGGCTTTCGACCGCCTGGATCGAGAAGGGCAGGATCGAACCCATCGCCGCAGAAAAGGCCGAGGCGATGAAGAGCCACCAGATGACCGCGCCAACGACCGCGACGATGGTTGCGCCGAGATTGCCGATCACCGGTGGCAGATAGGCCGCGCAAAGGCCAATGATTACGAAGCCCAGAAGTGCCGAGACCGGTCCCCAGATCGAGCCGCCCCAGACCAGCCAGATCATCAGGAACGGAAAGAGAAGCGAGAAGGCGACAAGGAACTTCCGCGTCCTGTCGTACTCGTAGATCGCGAAGGCGAAGGCGGCAAAGAGGAGGATGAGGAGGATCGCACCGACCGCGCCGATATCGCTCCAGAACGAGCCCCAGACGAGCACGCCCGACAGAACGAAGATGGTCGCCGCGACGATCGCCCGGGCCCGTGCCGACAGGTTGATGAAGAGGATCGGAACCAGCGCGACGAACAGCAGCAGAAGCGTGAAGTTCGCGCGCCAGTAGATCTCGGTCGGGTAGAAGCCGTACATCATCTGCCGCCAGCGCTCGGTGATGACCGCGAAGCAGGCGCCGAGGGTGCCATCGAGGATCTCACGGCAATTGTCGAGCGAGTCCGCATGCCAGACAGAGTTGGCGAACCACGGGAAGATCGCCTGGATCAGCCAGACGATCGCGGCCAGCGACAGGATCGTCAGCACCGTGTTCAGCGGGCCCGAGAACAGGTTCTCGCGCAGCCAGCCGATGGCGCCGGTCTCGCTGGCCGGCGGATCGGCCTGCGGCAGCATCGTGTCGCGGACGTACGCTACGGAATGGGCGTGAAGATCGCTCATGTCAGCGGCTCCTCAGCTGGACGGACCGGTTGTAGAAGTTCGCGAACGACGAGATGATCAGCGAGATGATGAGATAGATCAGCATCATCAACAGCATGCATTCGAGCTCGCGCCCCGTCTGGTTCAGCGTGATGCCGCCCAGCGTCGAGCGCAGGTCCATGTAGCTGACCGCCAGGCCGAGCGAGGTGTTCTTAGTCAGGTTCAGCCATTGCGAGATCAGGGGCGGGATGATGACGCGAAGCGCCTGCGGCAGGATGACGAGGCTCATCGTCCGGCCGGGGCGCAGGCCCAGCGCGTAGGCGGCCTCGCTCTGGCCCTTCGAGATCGCCATGATGCCGGCACGCACGTTCTCGGCGATGAAGGCGCCGGTATAGAGGGCAAGCGCGATTGTCAGCGCGACGAACGAGTTCTCGATCTTCAGACCGCCCTGGAAGTTGAACCCCCTGAGCGCTGGCGCGTCGAGGGGAACGAAACTCTTCAGCGTCGGGTCTAGGCCGATGGCCGGGAAGAGGCCGTTCCAGACGATCGGGCCGAGCCAGAGCAGCCAGAGGAGGACAACCGCGATCGTGCCGAGCGCGGTGACGGTCTGCCGGATCGAGGGCGCGAGGGCGGCGCCGATGGCGCGGAACGCAAGGATCGAGCCGTAGATCAGCCCGGCCAGAACGGCGAGCCGGATGATCGAGGTAACGGCGAAGCTGAAGCCCGCACCGAGGATCATCAGCGCCAGGGTCGGCACCACCGCGATGGCGGCGATCTTCCAGCCGGCTATCGGCTCGGCGCCCTCGGCCTCGAGCTTGCGGACCGACTCGCGGCGTACGAACCAGGCGGCGGCAATCGAGGCGATCAGGACCAGGAAGAAGACGCCCAGCTGCCAGGTCATGTGCGGGAACGGGATGTAGGTGCCGCGGTTGGTGAAGGCGACAGTCTCGTCGAAGAGCATGCTGGCGGTCGGGCTCTCGCCCCGGAAGGCGTTCGGCGCCGGCGTGACGTTGGTCATGATGGCGAAGAGCGCCAGGATCCACAGGACCACAGGCACGTTGCGCAGCCCCTCGACATAGACGGTCATCAGCCGCGCCGTCAGCCAGTTCTTCGACAGGCGCAGGACGCCGACGACGACACCGATGATGGTGGCCAGGATGCAGCCGACCACGGCGGCGAGGAGCGTGTTCAGAAGCCCGACAAGGGCGGCGCGGAAATGGGTCGCGTTCGAGTCGTAGTCGATCAGGTACTGGTTGATGTCATAGCCCGACCGCGTCCACAGAAAGCCGAAGTTGAAGTCCTTGCCCTGGACCTGGAGGTTGTGGACCGTGTTCATCACCAGCCAGCTGACGAAGAGCAGGAAGCCCAAGAGCGCCAGTACCTGGATCGTGATCGACCGGTAGCGCCGGTCGTAGAGCAGCATCGAAAAGCGGAAATCGCCCGACCCGACGTCGGCTTCTGCAGTCATGGTCGTCTCCCCGTAGACGGCGGTGGACCTTCCCCTCGGTCCGGGTCATTGCCCGGCGGTCCCCGGCTGTGCCTTAGACGTCTTTTTTGACTGATCGCGAAAGAAGCGGGGCGCGGGTTTGATCCCGCGCCCCTTGTTCCTTTAGCGGAAGGGCGGTGCGTATTGCAGGCCGCCGTCCTTCCATTGCGCGTTCAGTCCGCGCGCAAGGCCGATCGGAGTGTTCTCGCCGATGTTCTTCTCGAAGATCTCGCCGTAGTTGCCCTCGGCCTTGATCGCGTGCACGGCCCAGTCGGGATTGAGGCCGATCATCGCGCCATACTCACCCTCGGTGCCGAGCAGCCGGTTGATCTCGGGATTGCTGGTCGGCGCCTTGGCCATCTCGTCGATGTTGGCCGAGGTCACGCCCAGCTCTTCGGCGGCGAGGAGCGCGTAGTACGTCCAGCGCACCAGGTCACCCCATTCGCTGTCGCCGTGACGGACGACCGGACCAAGCGGTTCTTTCGAGATGATCTCGGGCAGGATCACGTGATCGCCCGGGTTCTCGAAGGTGGCGCGGGTCGCGGCAAGGCCCGAGGCGTCGGTGGTGAAGACGTCGCAGGCGCCGGCGAGGTACTGCTGGGCGGCCATCGCGTCGTTCTCGACCGGGACGGGCTCGTAGCTGATGTTGTTGGTGCGGAAGAAGTCCGCAAGGTTCAGCTCGGTCGTGGTGCCGGTCTGAATGCAGACGGTCGCGCCGTCCAGTTCCTTCGCCGAGGCCACGCCCAGCGACTTCGGCGCCATGAAGCCCTGGCCGTCGTAGTAGTTGACGGCGACGAAGTCGAGCTTGAGGTCGGTGTCGCGCGAGAAGGTCCAGGTCGAGTTCCGGGCCAGCATGTCGACTTCGCCCGAGGCGAGCGCCGAGAAGCGGGTCTGGCCGGTGGTCGGGATGAACTCGACCGCGTCGGGATCGGCGAAGATCGCCGCGGCGACGGCACGGCAGATCGCGATGTCGAAGCCCTTCCAGACGCCGTTCGCGTCGGGTGCCGCAAAGCCGGTCAGACCGGTGTTCACACCGCAGATCAGCTTGCCGCGGGCCCGGACGTCGTCGAGCGTGGCGGCCGCGCTGGCGGCGGCGCACAGGCCTGCGACGGTCAGAGCACCAAGAAACAAGGATTTCTTCATTTTTACCTCTTCCTGATAGGTCGTCCTTACGGACGGTTCATGCCGGTTTCTCGGCCGGCGTTGTTTTGGGAGGGCTCGACCCTCCGCCTGAGCGGACTTTGGGCCGAACTCCGCCGATGCGTCAAGGCAAAGGTCTGTTTCATGCGGCCTTTCGGGGGATGTTCTCCGGCTGTTCTTGCTCTGCCCCGCAAGTGACGTAACGGGAACGGCGGACGCCTAGGAAATGCGCGCGACGAGGTCGAGAAAGGTCTTGGCCTGCAGGAAATCGCTGCGGCGTCGCGCGGCGGCCTCGGCCGCTTCCTCGTCCGTTCCCCACTGCTCCTCCTGCCACATCTCGTCGATGCGCGAGACGTCCCACAACGCCTCGGGCGGCGCGTGTCCGTCGAGCACGGCGAGCGCGATGACGAGCGAGCCGGATAGCGCGACGAGGTCGTGGAACGCCGCCAACTCGAACGGGCCCAGCGCCGCGACCCGCGCCGCGAGCCGGCTCAGGCTGTCGGCCGGCTGCGCGACATGGACGATGCCTGCGGTCGGCACCAGCGGCGCGCCCAGAACCGTGCGCGCCCAGTCGAGAAGCGGATCCCAGGCGGCCGCCTGCCGCTCGATCAGGGCCGCCGGCCCCTCGGCGCGGTAGCACAGAAGATCGCTTTCGCCGTATGCAGCCAGAAGTGCGGCAACCTCGGCCTTCTGCGGCGCAACCTTCTCGATGGCGGAATTGGCGGTGCGCGTGCAGGGCATCGACAGCGGATCGATCACGCCCTCCTGCGCGTCCCACTCGGCGGCAATCGCCTCGGCCAGCGCCAGCGTCGGCAGGACCAGCGGCTGCTTGCCCGGCGTCCGCACCGGACGGCCGTCGAGCCGAACCTCCCAGCCGCCCTCGACCTCGGCGACCTGCGCCTCGGTCCAGAACCGTTTCGCCTTCCACTCGGTCATGCCGTCACCCAGAGCGCCGCGAGCGCGGCATCGAAACTCTCCCAGCTCTCGATGATCCGGTCGGCCCTGAGCCTTTCGGGTTTGTGGTAGCCCCAGCTGACCCCGATGGTGCGAACCCCGGCGGCGCGGCCCATCTCGATGTCGTACTCGGTATCGCCGACCATGACCGCGTCACCCGCTTCGACCCCCGCGTCGCGCAGGGCCGCGTCGATCATCGAGGGGTGCGGTTTGGACGGGTGGTCGTCGGCCACTTGCTGCGTGACGAAGTAGGGGCCGAGCGCATGCAGATCGACTAGGTGATCGAGCCCGCGCCGCGACTTGCCCGTCGCCAGGCCCATTACCACGTCCTCGCGCGCCGCCAGCCGCTCGAGCATCGCACGCGTGCCGGGAAAGAGCGGCGAGGCGCCCTCGCCCGAGAGACGGATCTTCTGGAACGCATCCTTGTAGGCGGCGACCATCGCGTCCAACTGCTCGCCCGACGCGGCCGGCGCCAGCGTGCGGATCGCGACCGGCAAGGAAAGGCCGACGACCGCCAGCGCAATCGCGCGGTCGGGCATCTCGACGCCGACCGCCATGCACGCCGCCTCCATCGAGGCGAGGATATGCGCCTGGCTGTCGACCAGCGTGCCGTCGACGTCGAAGATCACCAGTTTCACGGCTCGTCCTCGAACGGGTCGGCGGGAACGTCATTGGCGTACCAGCCCATCGTCTTCCAGGTCCGCGCCATGTGGTCCGGCAGCTCGGCCGTCAGCGTGATGCGCTTGCCACTGACCGGGTGGTCGAAGCTGATCGAGCGGGCGTGCAGGTGCAGCTTCTTGCTGATCTCGCCGCCCAGCTGCGCGCCCCAGCCGTCGCCATCGTTCACTTGGCCCGAGCCGCCGTACTTGCCGTCACCGATGATCGGGTGACCCATCTCGGCCATGTGTGCGCGAAGCTGGTGCGTCCGCCCCGTGATCGGCACCAGCGCCACCCAGGCGGCGCGGCTACCCAGCGCGTCGAGGACCGCATAGTCGGTCGTCGCCCGCTTCGCGCCCTCGGTCTCGTTGATCTTGGAGGGATGGATGCAGATCATCTTCTCGCCCTCGCCGCTGCGGCCGTGACCGGGCGCCTTGAGGAGGCCGTAGCGGATCGTGCCCATCTTCGGGTTCGGCACGCCGGCGACGGCGGCCCAGTAGATCTTGCGCGTGGTGCGGTTGCGGAACGCTTCGGAAAGGCGCCGGGCGATGCTGGTCTTGCGCGCCAGGAGAAGGACGCCGGACGTGTCCTTGTCCAGCCGGTGGACCAGGCTCGGCTTGTCGGCGAACCCGAACGTCAGCGCCTCGGCGAGGCCGTCGACATGACGATGTCCCTGCCCGCTGCCGCCCTGGCTGGGCAGTCCCGGCGGCTTGTTCAGCGCGATGATGTGGTCGTCCTTCCACAGCACCGCTGCCTGGATCATCCTGGCGTCCGCCTCGGGGATGTCTGTCCTGACGGTCGCCGGCCGCTCGTCCTTCGGCAGCGGCGGCACCCGGATCGCCATGCCCGGCGCGACGCGGGTGTTCGCCTTGACCCGGCCGCCATCAACCCGGATCTGGCCGGTGCGGCACATCTTCTCGATGGCGCCCTGGGTCACCTGCGGAAAGCGCCGCTTCATCCAGCGGTCGAGCCGGCTTTCGCCCTCGTCCGCAGAAACGGTCAGCGTCTTCACCGCACTCATGCGAAGGCCGCCCTCGCCAGCATCTGGCCGGCGACAAAGGCGGCGAGCGCCAGCACAACGGTGCCGACGACATAGGCCGCCGCCTGCACCGTCTGGCCGCGCTCGAACAGCGCCAGAGTATCGAGCGAGAAGGCCGAGAAGGTGGTGAAGCCGCCAAGGATGCCGGTCATCAGGAAGGGCTGGAGTTCCTTCGTCATGCCCTTGTGCGCCAGGATCACCACGATGGCGCCCATGATGGCCGAGCCGACGATGTTGACGAAGACGGTGGCCCAGGGGAAGCCCGGCCCTATCAGCCGAATCGCCGCCACGCCCGAAAGATAGCGCAACGAGGCGCCTATGGCGCCGCCAAGGGCGACCTGGACAAGGGTTGCGATCATGGCGCCTGTCTTGCGCCGGGGACGGGCGGTGTCAACCGCAGAGCTCAGTCCCCCTGGCGCTTGCCGCGCAGCTTGGCGAAATACTCGACCCGCTTCTTCAGCTCGCGCTCGAACCCTCGTTCGGGCGGCTGGTAGAGGATCGGGCGCTTCATCCTGTCGGGGAAGTAGTTCTGCCCCGAGAACCCGTCCTCGGAGTCGTGGTCGTAGGCATAGCCCGAGCCGTAGCCCTGCTCCTTCATCAGCTTGGTCGGTGCGTTCAGGATATGCTTGGGCGGGGGTTCCGAGCCGGTGCGCGCCGCCTCGGCCTTGGCCGCCGAGAACGCCATGTAGACGGCATTCGATTTCGGCGCGAGGGCGAGGTAGACGATCGCCTCGGCCAGCGCCAGTTCGCCCTCGGGCGAGCCGAGGCGCTCGTAGGTCTCCCACGCGTTCAGGCAGAGCTGCACCGCCTGCGGGTCGGCAAGGCCGATGTCCTCGACCGCCATGCGGGTGATGCGGCGGGCAAGAAAGCGGGGATCCTCGCCGCCGTTCAGCATCCGGGCGAGCCAGTAGAGCGAGGCGTCCGGGTCCGAGCCGCGGACCGATTTGTGCAGCGCCGAGATCAGGTTGTAATGCTGGTCGCCCGACTTGTCGTAGTTCGTCGCCCGCTTCATCAGCCGGTGGCCCAGCGCCTCGGGGTCGAGCGGCTTCTCTACCTTCCAGGCCGCGATCTGCTCGATCAGGTTCAGGAGCGCCCTTCCATCGCCGTCGGCCATTTCCAGAAGCTGTTCGCGCGCCGCGCCATTGAGCGGCAGTTTCCTGCCCAGATCCTTTTCGGCCCGCTGAGCCATCAGTTCGAGGTCAGCCAGCGTCAGCCGCTCAAGCACCAGGACCTGCGAGCGGGAAAGAAGCGCGGCGTTGAGTTCGAAGGACGGATTCTCGGTCGTGGCGCCGACAAGGAGGATCGTTCCGTCCTCCATGTGCGGCAGGAACGAATCCTGTTGCGCCTTGTTGAAGCGGTGGATCTCGTCGACGAAGAGGAGTGTCCCCTGCCCGTTCCGGCGGCGCAGCTTGGCGGCCTCGAAGACCTTCCTCAGTTCCGGCACACCCGAGAAGATCGCGCTGATCTGGACGAACGCGAGATCGGTCTCCTTGGCGAGAAGCCGGGCAATGGTGGTCTTGCCCACCCCAGGCGGCCCCCAGAAGATCAACGACGAGAGTGCGCCCGAGGCCAGCATCACGCCAAGCGGGCTTTCGAGGCCGAGAACCTGCTCCTGGCCGATGACTTCGGCCAGCGTCTTCGGGCGCAGCCGGTCGGCCAGTGGTCGGGGTGCACTGGCGGGGGCGTCGGTCGAAGGCGTGTCGAAGAGGTCGGCCATCCGCGAAACCTACGCCCGCAGCGCTGCAGGGGGAAGCGTCACAGCCGGAACCTCAGCCGGAAGGTGCGGCTGCCGCGCAGGACGTCGACGGCCCAGCGCCGCGTCTGCTCGCGCGAGGCGGCGAGCACTTCGTCCGGCGTTCCGATCGGGCGGCCGTTGATCGCGAGGATCATGTCCCCGGCCTCGAACCCGGCCCGCGCGGTGTAGCCGCCCGGTTCGAGGACGAGGACGCCTGCCGCCTCGAGCGGCAGATTCCATTCGGCGATGCGGGCGGGGTTGACCGCAGCGACTGTCAGGCCGGCAAGGACCCCGTCCGGCACCGTGAGCGGCACCGAGGGCGGCTCGTCCGGCGCCGGATCCAGCGCGACCTCGACCGTGCGCCGGTTGCCGCCGCTCAGCACCTCGGCGGTCAGCGTCGCTCCGGTGCCGGCGACGGAAAGGTAGTAGATCATGTCCTGCGGCGCGCTGACCGGCGCACCATCGAGGGTCAGGATGATGTCGCCGACGTCGACGCCCGCATTGCCGAAGGGGCTGGCCGGATGGACCGACGAGACGAGGAAACCCTCGGGATAGGGCAGGCCCAGCCCCTCGGCGATGTCCTGGGTGACCGGCTGGCCGCCGATCCCGGCCCAGGGCCGCTCGAACCGCGTGGCGCCCGCCTCGGCCAGCGCCAGGAACCGGGCGACGAGGTTTGCCGGGATGGCGAAGCCGATACCGTTCGAGCCGCCCGAGCGGGTCAGGATCGAGGTGTTGATGCCGACAAGCCGTCCCCGCACGTCGACCAACGCGCCGCCCGAGTTGCCCGGATTGATCGCCGCGTCCGTCTGGATGAAGTAGCCGCGCGCGCTGCCCGTCGCCATTCCGGAGCGGGCGAGGCCCGAGACGATCCCGCTGGTCACCGTCTGGCCGACGCCGAACGGGTTGCCGATGGCCAGCACCAGCTCGCCGACCTCGAGCTCGTCCGAATCGCGCAACGACAGCGCCGGCAGGTCCGACGCGCCGCGCAGGCGCAGGACGGCAAGGTCGCTTTCCTCGTCTGCGATCAGGATGTCGGCGGCAAACTCGCGCCGGTCGCTCAGGACGACCTTGATGTCCTGCGCCTCGCCCACGACGTGGTAATTCGACACGATCAGCCCGTCGGTCGACAGGATCACGCCCGAGCCGAGCGAGTTCTGCGCCCTCGGCTGTGCCGGCCCGAAATCCCGGAAAAGCGGCCCGAAGAACGGATCGTCCGCGAAGGGGCTGCGCGCCTGCGCGACGACGCGCGTTGCATAGATATTGACGACGGCCGGGGCCGCCGCGCGCACCACCGGCGCGAAGCTGAGGCCGATCTCGGCCTGCGACTGGGGCACGCGGGTCTCCGCGTACCCGGGGCCCGAAAGGGCGACTGCGGCAAGGGCTGCCATGAGAAACAGGCGCATGGGGACCTCCGGTCTCCCTCCCCATATGCGCCTGCCCTCTCTCCTCCGCAACGGGCCTGCCTAGTGCAGTTTCGACGTCAGGTCGATCGAGACGCACTGGTTCTCGATACCGTCCAGCTCCATCACCCGGCCTGCCGCCACCATCTCGAGCCCGCAGCGCCCGGCCCAGCGCGGCCAGTTGGCCGGGATGAGGCCGAGGACGCGGGTGGCGCCCAGTTCGCGGGCGGACTTGGTCATCTCCATGATGAGATGGGCGTGCACCCGGCGGCGGATGTTCATGGGCGTGGCGTGCGAGACGAACACGCGACTGCTTTCCCAGATGTTTTCCGCCACCGGCGCCTCTTCGAAAAGAAGGTCCTGCGGGATCGTGTCGAGAAGTCCCCTTTGCGCATCGCGGATCATGTAGGTGTAGATGCCGCAACGCGCCGTCGTCGGCGTCAGGCGAATACCGGCGAGGATGTCGCCGAGGTGGTGAACGGCGATCCAGCGGCTCGCCGGCGTGTCGTACTGGTCGTACTCCATCCCCAGCGCCTCGGGCAGATTCCAGTTGTTCTGCACGATGAACGACTGTCGCCGGGCACGAAGCAGGTTGGCGAAAAGCTCGCCATGGTTGTGCATGTTGGCGAAGGAGAGAGTGGTAGTTTGCATGGCAGACTCCTGCTTGGGTGGTAAGAAAACAGAAGCCCCGCCACGGCGGGCAGATGGGTCGCGCGTCAGATGAGGCGATAATCCTTGGCGCGCTGGAGCGCCTCGGCGGTGGTCCGGGCAAGCAGTCGGTGCCGGGCCGCCGTGAGCCGCGCCTTCAGTGCGCTTTCGGAGATACCTAGTTTCGCCGCCGCTGCCGCGTGCCGATCCCCCGCTGCGATACACCGCAAGGCTTCGATCTGCGCCGGTGTCAGGCTTTCCGGAGGCTCCGTCATGTCATGCAGACGGAGCACAATCTTCTCGACATTGCGCACTTCGTCATCGGTGAACTCGCGCTCGCTGTGCGAGGCTCCGGCGATGGTGCGGGACGAGATGGGGCCACAAGCGACGGAAACGCCGTATTTCAGGCCGAACGAGGCAGCTTCGGTCATGATCGCGAACGGATCGGGGATATCCATCTCGCTCCATCGCGAGACCCCCGTGGTCGAGAACCCCCAGGCGATCATCGGATCGCGTAGCGCATAGGCCTGTTCGGTGTAGCGGTCGGTCCAACGCTGGTCATAGGTCTGAAATGTCAGGAGCGGCGCCGCGAACCGTATGTGCAGGCCGACGAAATATCCGGCGGGCGCCAGCTTCCCAAGCTGGTCCAGCTCCAGATCGAGGCCCGACTTAAAAGACATATCTTTTTAGACAGGTTGCCTGCCTCTCGAACAACCGTAAATTGTATGTAGCGGATGGGTAGCCGAAAGAGGGGGTTTCTGTGGTCATTACCGACGGCGATCTTGTTACCAAACTCATGTCGCTTCCCTGGGAGGCGCGGGCCGAACTTCTGAGCCTTCTGGGCGGTTCCGAGGCGATGCGCCCCGGTCGCGCCGTGGAGGCTTTCGAGGATCGGGACGAAGACCCGCGACACCACGTTTCGAACGGGCGTCGCTAAGATTTAATTGCATTATTGGAATACAAAAAGCCCCGCTCGCGCTGGGCTTTCTCCTGACGTACCGTCAGTCTGGCCTGTAGATCAGTCTTCCGCCGCCTCGGCGGCCTCGAGCCGGGCACGGTCGCCGGCGCCCTTGGCCGTGGTATCGCGGTCGACCAGCTCGACGATCGCCATCGGCGCCATGTCGCCGTAGCGGAAGCCGGCCTTGAGGACACGCACGCAACCGCCGTTGCGGTCCTTGTAGCGCGGGCCGAGCACGTCGAAGAGCTTGGCAACATGGGCGTCCTGCTTGAGGTCGGCCGCGGCGAGGCGCCGGGCATGCAGGTCGCCGCGCTTACCGAGGGTGATCAGCTTCTCGACAACGCGCTTGAGGTCTTTCGCCTTCGGCAGCGTGGTCTTGATCTGTTCATGTTCGATGACGGCGCCGGCGAGGTTGGCGAACAGCGCCTTGCGATGCTCGTGCGTGCGGTTGAACTTGCGGTATCCGCTTCCGTGACGCATCTTCTTACTCCTTCATTTTGCTTTGTCCGGCGGGCCTTGCGTTCAGGCCCGCTCACCTTGGGGCGGGATTGCCCGGATGCGGGGCCCGAAGGCCCCGCGGGTTGCTCAGAACTGGTCCTCGAACTTCTTGGCCAGGTCCTCGATGTTCTCCGGCGGCCAGTCCTCGACTTCCATGCCGAGGTGCAGGCCCATGCCCGAGAGCACTTCCTTGATCTCGTTGAGCGACTTGCGGCCGAAGTTCGGCGTGCGCAGCATCTCGGCCTCGGTCTTCTGGATCAGGTCGCCGATGTAGACGATGTTGTCGTTCTTCAGGCAGTTGGCCGAACGGACCGAAAGTTCCAGCTCGTCCACCTTCTTGAGGAGGAGCGGGTTGAACTCGAGGCCCTCGTCCGATTCGCCCTTGGACGCGCTTTCCGGCTCTTCGAAGGTGACGAAGATCGAAAGCTGGTCCTGCAGGATGCGCGCCGCGTAGGCCACCGCGTCCTCGGGGCTGACCGATCCGTCGGTTTCCACCTTCAGCGTCAGCTTGTCGTAGTCGAGAACCTGGCCCTCGCGGGTCGGGGTGACTTCGTAGCTGACCTTCTTGACCGGCGAGTAGATCGCGTCGATCGGAATGAGGCCGATCGGGCTGTCTTCGGTGCGGTTCTTGTCGGCCGAGACATACCCCTTGCCGGTCGCCACGGTCAGTTCCATGAAGAGATCCGCGCCCTCGTCGAGGTGGCAGATCACGTGGTCGCGGTTCAGGATCTCGATGCCGGCCGAGGTCGAGATGTCGCCCGCGGTCACGACCGCCGGACCCTTGGCCGAGATCGACAGGCGCTTGGGCCCTTCGACTTCCATGCGGATCGCGACGCCCTTGAGGTTCAGCACCATGTCGGTGACGTCCTCGCGGACGCCCGCGACCGACGAGAACTCGTGGAGCACGTTGTCGATCTGCACGGACGTGATCGCCGCGCCCTGGAGCGAGGACATCAGCACCCGGCGCAGCGCGTTGCCGAGCGTCAGGCCGAAGCCGCGCTCGAGCGGTTCTGCAACGACCGTCGCCGTGCGCGAGGGATCCGCGCCCGGTTTCATGTCGAGTTGCGCCGGTTTGATGAGCTCGGCCCAATTCTTGTGGATCATGCTGTCGCCTCCATACCTGTCCGCTGCCCATGTCCTAAGCGGCGGACGCCCGAGGATTCAAAATGGCGAATCCCGGGCAACGCTGAGGGCGTGCCCGGGACAAAGTTCTGTCGTTACACCCGGCGACGTTTCGGCGGGCGGCAGCCGTTGTGGGCGATCGGCGTGACGTCGCGGATCGAGGTGATCTGGAGCCCGGCGGCGGCAAGGGCGCGCAGCGCACTCTCGCGGCCCGAACCGGGACCCTGCACTTCGACTTCCAGCGTCTTCACGCCATGTTCCTGCGCCTTCTTGGCGGCGTCCTCGGCAGCCATCTGGGCGGCGTAGGGCGTCGACTTGCGGCTGCCCTTAAAGCCCATCGTGCCGGCCGACGACCACGAGATCGCGTTGCCCTGCACGTCCGAGATCAGGATCTTGGTGTTGTTGAAGGACGAGTTCACATGCGCCACACCGGCGGCGATGTTCTTGCGTTCCTTACGCTTGGTGCGGACCTTGTCGCGTGCCATCTGTGCGATCCTCCCTTACTTCTTCTTGCCGGCGATCGGCTTCGCCGGGCCCTTGCGGGTCCGCGCGTTGGTGTGCGTGCGCTGACCGCGCACGGGGAGGTTCTTGCGGTGACGCAGGCCGCGGTAGCAGCCGAGGTCCATCAGGCGCTTGATGTTCATCTGGACTTCACGGCGGAGGTCGCCCTCGACCGTGTAGTTGGCGTCGATATGCTCGCGGATGGCGAGGACTTCGGCGTCCGAGAGTTCGTTCACCCGGCGCGACTCGTCGATCTTGACGGCCTCGCAGATCTTGTGGGCGACGTCCGCGCCGATGCCGTGGATATACTGCAGGGCAATGGGGACGCGCTTGGCGGTGGGGATGTTGACGCCGGCGATACGGGCCACGTTCTATTCCTTCCGTTGCGGTTCCGTGCTTCCAGAACCTTTTTTCACAACTTGAGCCCGCGCGGATCGGCCGGCGGGCCCCCTATGGTCTCTTGCTGTCCGGAGCGATTCCACCCTGAAAACAAGACGATTCTCTTGCGAGACGCCGTGCTTTATGGGGTTTTGTGCGGGCCGTCAACCCGACTCTTCATGCTTTGTCAAGAACCTTTGCGATGTCGCCCGCGACCTCGGCGATTTCGCCCAGCCCGTCCACCACCGAAAGCATGCCCTTGGCGTAGTAATAGCCGATGAGCGGCGAGGTATCGCGGTAGTAGGCCATCATCCGGGTGCGAAGCGCCTCGGCCGTGTCGTCGGGCCGGCGGCGCAGGTCGGACGAGCCGCAGACGTCGCAGACACCCTCGACCTTCGTGGGCCTGGTGCGGTCGTGGTAGACCTCGCCGCAATTGCCGCAGGTGAAGCGGCCGGTGATCCGCTCTTCCAACGCCTTGTCGTCGACCCTGAGCTCGATCACCGCATCGATCGTCTGGCCGATCCTCTCCATCAGCGCGCCCAGCGCGTCGGCCTGGGCCAGCGTGCGCGGGAAGCCGTCGAAGATGTAGCCCGAACCGCCGTCCGCCAGCTTTTCCTCGATCAGCCCGATGACGATCTCGTCGGTGACAAGCTCGCCCCGCTCCATCACCTCGGCGACTTTCCTGCCCATCTCCGAGCCGGACGCCTTGGCCGCGCGCAGCATGTCGCCGGTCGAGAGCTGCACCAGCCCCCGCTCCTCGGTCAGGCGCCGGGCCTGGGTGCCCTTGCCGGCCCCCGGCGGTCCGAGGAGGATCAGGTTGGTCATCGCCGCGCTCATCTGCGGGCGGGGGTCTTCTTCGGCGCGGGCCCCTTGCGCTTGCCGCGCAGCTGCGACTTCTCGATCAGCCCCTCGTACTGGTGGGCCAGAAGATGCGACTGGATCTGCTGAATCGTGTCCATCGTCACCGAAACGACGATCAGGACCGAGGTGCCGCCGAAATAGAACGGAATACTGAGCTGATGGCGCAGGATTTCGGGCAGGAGGCAGACAAGAGCCAGGTAGGCCGAGCCCAGGACCAGCACGCGGTTGACGACGTAGGTCAGATATTCCTCGGTCTTCTTGCCGGGACGAATGCCCGGAATGAAGCCGCCCTGGTTCTTCAGGTTGTCGGCGACCTCGTCCGGCTTGAAGGCCACGTTGAACGTGTAGAAATAGGCGAAGAACACGATCATGCCGGTGAAGAAGGCAAGGTAAAGCGGCTGGCCCGGCCCGAAGTAGGCCAGGATTGCCGCCATGATCGACGAGGTCTGGTTGCCCGAGAAGGTCGTGATCGTGGTCGGCAGCAGCAAGAGCGACGAGGCGAAGATCGCCGGGATCACGCCCGACGGGTTCACCTTGATCGGCAGGTGCGACGAGCCGCCGTCATAGACCTTCATACCGACCTGCCGGCGCGGATACTGGATGTTGATCTTCCTGAGCGCCCGCTCAAGGAACACCACAAGACCGATTGTCACCACCACGACGACGATCATGGTGACGATGACCGCGCCCGAGATCGTGCCGGCCCGGCCCTGGCTGAAGAACTGCGCCAGTGCGGCGGGAAGCTCGGCGACGATGCCGACGAAGATGATCAGCGAGATGCCGTTGCCGACGCCGCGGGCGGTGATCTGCTCGCCCAGCCACATCAGGAACATCGTGCCGCCGACCAGCTTGATGACGCAGGCAACGACGAAGAAGAGGCCCGGCGTGTGGACGAGGCTGCCGGCTTCAAGGCTCTTCGCCAGACCATAGGCCTGGAGCGTGGCCAGGGCGACGGTGCCGTAGCGGGTATACTGGTTGATCTTGCGGCGGCCCTGCTCGCCCTCTTTCCTGAGCGCCTGGAGCGAGGGCACCATCGAGGCCATCAGCTGCACGATGATCGAGGCCGAGATGTAGGGCATGATGCCGAGCGCGAAGACGCCCATCCGGCCGATCGCGCCGCCGGTGAACATGTTCAGGACACCGCCCAGGCCCTGCGAGGCCTGCTCGATGAATTTTCGCAGTTCTTCGCCGTCGATGCCCGGCACCGGGATGTAGGTGCCCAGCCGGTAGACGCACAGAAGCCCGAGCGTGAAGAAGATCCGTTGGCGGAGTTCGGTCGCCTTGCCGAGGGTGCCCCAGCTGAGGTTCGCCGCCATTTGCTCTGCAGCAGATGCCATTATGCCCTGTCTTTCAGCGTCGCGCCGCCGGACCGTTTCCCGGTCGGCGGCGCGGAAACATCACTCATGTAAGCGGCGCGGGGGCCGCCCGCAAGCGTTACTCGGCGGCCGCCGGGGTTGCGACGGTCAGCTTGCCGCCCGCCTTCTCGACCGCTTCGATCGCCGATTTCGAGGCGCCGGTCACCGCAAGGGTGACTTTCGCGGTGATCTCGCCCTTGGCGAGCACGCGGATACCGTCGAGCTTGCGGCGGACCAGGCCCGACGCGACCAGCGCGTCCTCGGTGATCTCGGCGCCGGCGTCGAGCTTCTTGGCGTCGACGAATTTCTGGATCAGGCCCAAGTTGATGACGGCGAATTTCTTCTGGTTGGGCTTGTTGAAGCCGCGCTTCGGAAGCCGCTGGTAGAGCGGCATCTGGCCGCCTTCATAGGCGTTCAGCGCCACGCCCGACCGGGATTTCTGGCCCTTGATGCCGCGTCCGCCGGTCTTGCCCTTGCCCGAGCCCGGACCGCGGCCGATGCGCATACGTTTCTTGGTGGCACCGGGATTGTCCCGGAGTTCGTTCAGTTTCATGTCGCTTCTCCTTGCCGGATGCGTCCCCGAGCGACAATGGGACGACCACGGCGTTTCTTGGTTGTTTGAGTCGGGGTGCCTTGCGGAACCACCGGGGGCGTATAGAGGTTGGCGCCTCATGAGGCAAGGGGCAAGCGGGCGGTCGAAAGACCCGTCAGGGATCGACTTCGCCACTGAGAAATCCGCGAGCGTCCGACAATTCCTCAGGGCGAAATCTAGTCGAATGAGCCAAGAAATCGAGATAGTTGATCGTCACCCGTCGCTGTAACGGCGTCCACACTGTCCGTATCCGCCAGAATAACGACATTCTTGAGAAGGCCGATGCCCTCCTAGGCTTCTTTCCGCGTAGTGGTGCCCCGCGTCTTGGGAAGACGTCGTCGATAGCGAAGTGGTCGAATGACATATCCCGCACCGAAAAGAACATGAGCGCGCCAAGAAAATATGGTTCGGATTCGGGGGTCAGGAATGAAAAGACAAACTGACAAGCGTCGAAGTCCTCAAGACTGAGCTCGCTCCAGTCCTTGCCCCAAAACCTCGCCGTTTCCTCGATGGCCTCGGCGTAGTTCGGTGACTTTATGTCATCCGTGTAGTCGAAGAAGTTCGGTGGATGGCCCGGCGGTTCGGACGCATGAAAAGCATCGTAAATAGAGTGCAGCAGCGGCGCTCTTTCACCTGCCGCACGAAGCGCTTCATCCACAAAAGTCGTGGTCAAGCTGACTGGCCCCAAAGTTGCAGGGCCAGAATAGGGACGGTGCCGCCCGGATCAAGCTCCGGACGGCAGCCCTCACTCCCTTACGCCATCGCGGACGCGGGCCAGGTGAACTCGGGGCGCAGGCCCTCGTAGACCGGGCGGCCGTCCGAGGGCTTGTCGTAGCCCTTCGTCAGGTCCCAAAAGGCGTGATAGGTCGCCTTGGGGAAGGCCGCGTCGTCATAGCCCATGACGTTCGGCACCGCGACGCGGATGCGCTTCTGCTTGTCGTCGAGCATCAGGACCGCGTTGCACTGCTCGCAAAGGCAGATCTCCAGCGGGCCGTCCGGGTTGTCGGCGTTGAAGGGCACGCGCTTCATGGCGCCCTCGTTGTCGGTCTTCAGGTCCCCCCAGTTGAAGAACGCGACATGCGTCGTGTGCTGGCCGGTGACCTTCTTGCAGACGTTGCAATGGCACTCGTGGTTGTCGATCGGTTCGGCGGTGGCGCGCACGCGATGATGCTCGCACCCGCCCGTATATGGGCTGGTCATTCGATCCTCCTCCTGTCGGGCGCCTTTCCGGCGCGTGCGCGCATTGCACGACAGGGCGGCGCAAAAGGCGACACGGCAATTGGTCTTGGTTCCGGAGGCGAAACAGACGAAGGCGTCCGAATTGGAGAGGCCCTGCGCTGTACGTCATAACATTTCGCCCAGCCAGGGGAAGGCGCCCCAGTTGAGGGCGAAGAAGCAACCGATGTTCAGCCAGCAGCTATGTTTCGGACGCGCGTCTCGCAGAACCAGAAAGGCGAGCCAGAGGAGGAGGCCGACTATCAAGCCATACTGGACATAGCTGAAGACCGTGAAAGGCAGTCCCTGCCAGGCCAAGCCCAAGCGCCAAGAGCCGAGCATATAGATCGCGGAGAGAATGAGCAGCGCAAGGAAGAGGATCAACGTTCCGATCCGGAATGCTGCCTCGTGCTGGCGGAACAGGCCGAATTGCAGGGCAAAGACCGCAGGCACGGTGAAGAAGGCCAGAGGGCCAAGACCGGTGTAGAGGATGATTGCCGTCAAGATGGCCGGCAAACTCATGGGGAAATCAAGGTTCGGGCCCCAAGCAAAGACGTAGAAAAACGATGGGAGAGCAATGAGCGCGGTTCCCCACAACCCTAGGCGTTGGTCGATCACAGAGGTCTCCCGGGCACCGCATGATCTGCAGATCTGACTTCATTTAGTCAGTGCGGCGGCTCTGTTGTCAAAGGTTGATGGTTGTCACCCCAAACCAAACGGGCGCCTCCTTCTGGAGACGCCCATTCGTTCAACATCGGTCGAAAAAGCCTCAGCCCTTCTCCTCGACGATCTGCACCAGATGCGGGATCGAGGCGACCATGCCGCGGACCGAGGGCGTGTCCTCGAGCTCGCGGGTGCGGTGCATCTTGTTCAGCCCCAGGCCAACCAGCGTCGCGCGCTGCTTGGCCGGGCGGCGGATCGGCGAGCCGATCTGCTTGACGACGATGGTTTTCGCCATGTCCGGTCTCCTTACGCTTCTGCCGCTTCGGCCTCGGCGGGCGCATCGTCCCGCTTGGGCAGAATGTCGGCGACCTTCTTGCCGCGACGGGCCGCGACGTGACGCGGGCTCGCCTGCTTCTGAAGACCGTCGATGGTGGCGCGGATCATGTTGTAGGGGTTCTGCGAGCCGAGCGACTTCGCCACGACATCCTGAAGGCCCAGCATATCGCCGACAGCGCGCATCGGACCACCGGCAATGATGCCGGTACCCGGAACCGAGGTCCGCATCACGACGCGGCCCGCGCCATGGCGGCCCTCGATGTCGTGGTGCAGCGTGCGGCCTTCCTTCAGCGGCACGCGGACCATCGAGCGCTTGGCCTGCTCGGTCGCCTTGCGGATCGCCTCGGGCACTTCCTTGGCCTTGCCCTTGCCGTAGCCGACGCGGCCGCGCTGGTCGCCGACGACGACGAGCGCCGCGAAGCCGAAGCGCTTGCCGCCCTTGACGGTCTTCGAGACGCGGTTGATAGCGACCAGGCGATCGGCAAATTCCGGGTTCTCGTCGCGGTCGCGGCGGTCCCGGCGGTTCTCACGTTCTGCCATCAGGCATTCCTTGCTTCAGCTGGCGCGCGGTGGCGCCGATTGGGCCAATCCAGGTGGGCAGGTGCCCCCGGATCATCGGGGCGGCGCGACGGCCGCCCGCATTCGTCAGAACTTCAGGCCACCCTCGCGGGCGGCATCGGCCAGCGCCTTGACGCCGCCGTGGAACAGAAAGCCGCCGCGGTCGAAGTAGCACACATCGACGCCCGCCTTCTTCGCCCGCTCGGCAATCGCCGCACCGACCTTGGCGGCCGCCTCGACGTTGTTCTTGCCGACCACGCCGAGCGACTTCTCGAGCGTCGAGGCCGAGGCCACGGTGACACCCTTCAGGTCGTCGATCAGCTGGGCGCTGATGTTCTTGTTCGAGCGGTGGACCGAAAGGCGAAGGCGCCCGTCGGACATTTTCCGCAGCTTGTTCCGGACGCGCAGGCGGCGCTTCTGGAACAGGTCTCTCTTGCTGTTCGCCATCTCGTGCGCTCCTTACTTCTTCTTGCCTTCCTTGCGGAAGATGTACTCGTCCTTGTACTTGATGCCCTTGCCCTTGTAGGGCTCGGGGCCGCGCCATTCGCGGATGTTGGCCGCGACCTGGCCGACGAGCTGCTGGTCGATCCCCTCGACGACGATCTCGGTCTGTTTCGGGGTGGTGACGGTGACGCCCTCGGGGACGTCGAAGTTCACCTCGTGGCTGTAGCCCAGCGACAGTTTCAGGACCTTGCCCGCCATCTGCGCGCGGTAGCCGACGCCGTTGATCTCGAGCTCTTTCTTGAAGCCGTCGGTGACGCCGGTGACGAGGTTCGCCACCATCGACCGGCTGAGGCCCCACTGCGCGCGGGCGCGCTTGGTGTTGCCGTTCGGCGCGACCTTCACCTCGTCGCCGTCGAGCGTGATCGTCACGTCGTCGGTCGCGGTGAAGCTGCGGGTGCCCTTCGGCCCCTTCACTTCGACGGTCTGGCCGGAGACGGAGGCGGTCACCCCCTTCGGCAGCTCGACCGGTTTCTTGCCAATGCGAGACATTGCCTTCTCCTCAGAACACGGTGCAGAGCACTTCGCCGCCGACATTGGCGGTGCGCGCTGCTGCGTCCGACATCACGCCTTTCGGCGTCGAGACGATGGAAACGCCCAGGCCCTGGCGGACCGACGGCAGGTCTCCCACGCCCTTGTAGACGCGGCGGCCGGGGGTCGACACGCGGTGCAGTTCGCGGATCACCGGGGTGCCCTCGAAATACTTGAGCGAGATTTCCAGCTCCGGGTGGCCATCCTTGCCCGAGACGCGCTCGTAGCCGCGGATGTAGCCTTCGGCCTGAAGCACGTCGAGCACCCAGGCGCGCAGCTTCGAGGCCGGCGACCGGACGGTGGACTTGCCGCGCATCTGGGCGTTCCGGATACGGGTCAGCATATCGCCGAGAGGATCGTTCATCTCATACCCTCCTTACCAGGACGACTTGACCATGCCGGGGATCTGGCCGTTCGAGGCCAGATCGCGCAGCTTGATCCGCGACATCTTGAGCTTGCGGTAGTAGGCCTTCGGCCGGCCGGTCAGCTCGCAACGGTTGTGAAGACGCGTCGCCGACGAGTTGCGCGGCAGCTGCGCCAGCTTCAGTTGCGCCTTGAAACGCTCTTCCATCGGAAGATCGGCGTTGCGGGCGATCTCCTTCAGCTTGGCGCGCTTGGCGGCATATTGCTTGACGAGGCGCTGACGCTTCTTCTCGCGTTCGACCATCGATACTTTTGCCATGTCTCTCTCCTCCCGCGCGATCAGCTGGTGAACGGCATGTTGAAATGCTTCAACATGGCCTTCGCTTCCGCATCCGTTTTCGCGGTGGTGCAGATGATGATGTCCATCCCCAGGACCTCGTCGACCTTGTCGAAGTTGATCTCGGGGAAAACGATGTGCTCTTTCAGGCCCATGGCATAGTTGCCACGGCCGTCGAACGACGTGCCCTTGACGCCGCGGAAGTCGCGGACGCGCGGCAGCGCCACGGTGATCAGGCGGTCGAGGAATTCGTACATCCGGTCGCCGCGCAGCGTGACCTTGCAGCCGAGCGGCATTTCCTCGCGGACGCGGAAGCCGGCGATCGACTTCTTGGCGTGGGTGACGACCGCCTTCTGGCCGGCGATGAGCGACAGCTCGTCGGCGGCGTTCTTCACCTTCTTGGTGTCCTTGACCGCCTCGCCGACGCCCATGTTCAGCACGATCTTGTCGAGCCGCGGGATCATCATGTCGTTCGCGTAGCCGAACTCTTCCTTCAGAGCGGCGCGAACGGTCTCGGCGTAATGCGCCTTCAGGCGCGGGGTGTATTTCGCTGCGTCGAGCATCAGATCACATCCCCCGTGGTCTTGGCGAAGCGGACTTTCTTGCCGTCTTCGACGCGGAAGCCGACGCGCGTCGCCTTGCCGTTCTTGTCCATCAGCGCCAGGTTGCTGAGATCGACCGGCATCGCCTTCGGCACGCGGCCGCCCTGCGATTGCGCCGACTGGCGCGTGTGGCGGATGGCGATGTTGATGCCTTCGACCACGGCCTTGTTGTCCTTGGGCAGGACCTGGGTGATCTCACCCTGCTTGCCCTTGTCCTTGCCGGCGAGCACGACGACGCGGTCGCCCTTCTTGAGTTTCGCAGCCATCAGAGAACCTCCGGCGCCAGCGAGATGATCTTCATGAAGTTCTTGGCGCGCAGCTCGCGCACGACCGGCCCGAAGATGCGGGTGCCGACCGGTTCGCCCTGGTTGTTCAGGATGACGGCGGCGTTGCGGTCGAAGCGGATCGAGGTGCCGTCCTCGCGACGGACCTCCTTGGCGGTGCGCACGACGACGGCCTTGCGGACATCGCCCTTCTTCACGCGGCCTTTCGGAATCGCTTCCTTCACCGACACCACGATGATGTCGCCGACCGACGCGTACCGGCGGTGCGAGCCGCCGAGGACCTTGATGCACTGCACCCGGCGCGCGCCGGAGTTGTCAGCGACATCCAGATTGGTCTGCATCTGGATCATTTGGTTTCTCCCGACCTTTGGGAACGTGTCCCAGGGTTTCGATCAAACCGGGGGTCTTTGACCTTACGCCGAGGCTTCGGTCACGACCCTCCAGCGTTTCGTCTTCGAGATCGGCGCGCACTCTTCGATACGTACGGTGTCGCCGACCTTGAACTGGTTCTCCGCGTCATGGGCGCGGTATTTCTTCGAGCTGCGGACGGTCTTCTGCAGCAGCGGGTGCTTGAAGCGACGCTCGACCAGGACGGTGATCGTCTGGGCGTTCTTGTCCGAGGTCACGGTGCCTTGCAGGATGCGTTTGGGCATATCTCGTCCGTCCTCAGTTCGCCGCGTCGCGGGCTTTTTCGTTCAGGATGGTCTTCACGCGGGCCGCCTCGCGACGCACCTGGCGCATGCGCGCGGTGTTCTCGATCTGCCCGGTGGCCTGCTGGAAGCGGAGGTTGAACCCCTCCTTCTTCAGCGCGACCAGCTCGTCACGAAGCTGGTCAGGGGTCTTGCCCCGAAGTTCCTTGGCGTCCATCGCCGTCTTCCTTTCAACATCGCCGGAGGGCCCCTTGGGGGTCACCCTGATTCCAGCGGAGTTCGTGGTGAAGGCGCCGCTATAGGGGGGTTTGGGCGGGCTGGCAAGCCCTTGCGCCGCAACCGGCCCAAGTTTTTCACGCCCCGGGCGCGTCGCCGTCCCATACCATCGGCACGACCGTAGCCCGCCAGTTCCTTTTCTCGACAGACCTCGGGTTCGGAACGGTCCTCAGCCGGTCGAGGTAGCTCGCCAGGTAGCGCAGTTCGTCGTCATCCTCCGCGCCCAGAAAGGCTTTGGGGTAAATGGCATTCCCGTAGTTTTGCGCAGCCTTCTCCGGCGAGTCGTCGACGATCAGTATGCGGTCGATGGTCCAGCCCAGACCGGCCAGCTTCCTGAGCCGCTTCTGGAAGTGGTAGTCGCGGAGACCGGCGCCGAAACGTTCCATGTGGTGGGGCTGCGTCCGGAGCGTCGCGGTCCGGCTGCGCGCCCAGACGAATTCCAGTCCGGCGGGGTCCGGAAACAGCCGCTCGACCAGCGCGGCGACATAGTCGTCCGAGGCCGATGACCAGACAGCGACAGGAAAGGCCTTCAGGCACCAGTCCAGAAACGGCCCGAGGTCGGGCCTTTCGTAGACGTGATAGTCGTAGAGACGAAAATCGGCCGGCCGGTCGAGTTCGGTCTTCGTGCTGTGAACCAGCGTTTCGTCCAGATCGAGGACGAGAAGCAGCTCTGCCTTCTCTCGGTTCGCCATGACGCGTCATCCCCGAAATGAAACAGGGCGGGGAAGTCCCCGCCCTGCCGATCTTTAGCCGTAAGTCAAAGACTACCAGTCTTCGCGAGCGACGACGCGGGTCTTGATCGGGAGCTTCATCGCGGCGAGGCGCAGGGCCTCGCGGGCGGTGGCTTCCGGGACGCCGTCGATCTCGAACATGATCCGGCCCGGCTTCACCTTGGCCGCCCAGTAGTCGACCGAGCCCTTGCCCTTACCCATCCGGACTTCGGTGGGCTTGGACGAGACCGGAACGTCCGGGAACACGCGGATCCAGACGCGGCCCTGGCGCTTCATCTCGCGGGTCATCGCGCGGCGGGCCGCCTCGATCTGCCGCGCGGTGATGCGCTCGGGTTGCGTGGCCTTCAGGCCGAACGTGCCGAAGTTCAGCTCGAAGCCGCCCTTCGCCTCGCCGTGGATGCGGCCCTTGTGCTGTTTGCGGAATTTCGTGCGCTTGGGTTGCAGCATCTTATCTCACTCCTCAGCGGTCGCGGCGGGGGCGCGGGCCGCCGCCTTCCTGGACCTCGGCCTGACGGCGATCGCGCGCCTGCGGGTCGTGCTCCATGATCTCGCCTTTGAAGATCCAGACCTTCACGCCGATGATGCCATAGGGCGTCTCGGCCTCGGCCAGAGCATAGTCGATGTCGGCGCGCAGCGTGTGCAGCGGCACCCGCCCCTCGCGGTACCATTCGGTCCGGGCGATCTCGGCGCCGCCAAGGCGGCCCGCGACGTTGACCCGGATGCCGAGGGCACCCATGCGCATCGCGTTCTGCACCGCACGCTTCATGGCGCGGCGGAACGAGACCCGGCGCTCGAGCTGCTGGGCGATCGACTCGGCCACCAGCGCGGCGTCGAGTTCCGGCTTGCGCACTTCGACGATGTTGAGGTGCAGCTCGGAATCCGTCATCGCGGCCAGCTTCTTGCGAAGCGTCTCGATGTCGGCGCCCTTCTTGCCGATCACCACGCCCGGGCGGGCGGTGTGGACGGTGACTCGGCACTTCTTGTGCGGACGCTCGATGATGATCTTCGACACGCCGGCCTGCTTGACCTCTTCCTCGATGAAATCGCGGATCTTGAGGTCCTCGTGCAACAGCTTGCCGTATTCCTTGCCATCGGCGAACCAGCGGCTGTCCCAGGTACGGTTGACCTGCAGGCGCATCCCGAT
>JBNLCA010000109.1:0-1923 GCA_050303575.1 Paracoccaceae bacterium | reverse complement strand
CGATCCACTCCTCGAGCACGAAGCGGCGCAGGTAGCTTTCGTCCTGCGCCATCCCGGTCGCGGGGATCTTGAGCGCCACATGCTCGCCGTCCGGCGCTGCTGCAAGGAAGACATGGCTGCGATCGGTCGCGTGGATCTGTCGCAGGATGCGGAAGCCGTCGATCTCGTCCCCCGCCTTAGGGAGCGGCGGCACGGGCAGCCGTGCGGCATCAAGCGGCAGCTCGGACCCTTCGGGTGGCAGCGCGTCGATCCGCACGACCTGGACGGTCAGGTTGTCGTCGCTCCCCGCCGCGAGCGCTGTATCGGCCAGTGCCCGCGCCGCCGAGTCGAGATCGGGCGCCGCGAGCGCCGCCCGCACCTCGCGCGCGCCGACATGCTCGTGGACGCCATCGGTTGTCAGAAGGAACACATCGCCCACCGCCAGGGCCACGCGGGCATAGTCGATATCGACCGTCCGCTCGGCGCCCATCGCGCGGCCGAGATAGCTCTCTTCGGCGGAAAGGGTCAGCCGGTGGTCGCGGGTCAGGGGTTCAAGCCCGGCGCGCGAGAGGCGCGAGACCCGGCTGTCGCCGACATGCAGGACGTGGCCCTCGGCGCCCTTCAGGATCAAGGCCGAAAGCGTCGAGACGCGACCGGCGTTCACGTCGCCCACCGAGGCGTTCTGGCCGTGCAGCCAGGCGTTCGTCGCGGCCATCACCCGCGTCGCGGCGGTCTTCACCGTCCATGCGTCGGGGGTGGAATAATAGTCCGTCATCAGCGCCTTCACCGCCGTCTCGGCGGCCTCGCGGCTGACCGGGCTGGTCGAGATGCCGTCGGCCACGGCAAGCGTGATGCCCTTCATCGTCAGCGCCGTCCCCTCGGGCACCAGCGCGCCGAAGAAATCCTGGTTCTCCGCCTTCCGCCCGGCCGAGGAATACTGGCCGATCGTCACGCAAAGCGTCTGCGAAGGGGCACTGTCCTTGGGCATCATCGGCTCCCGAAAAGGCGTGGCCCCCTGGTGGGGCCGCGCCATCCGTTCATTCCGCCGGCGCCGCGACGACGTCGTCGTTGCGGATCAGGTCGCGCTTGGGCGACTCGCGGAAGTGGGTGGCGTAGAGCATGCCGCCGACGAAGGTCAGGCCGCCGACGAGGTTGCCGATCACGGTCGGGATCTCGTTATACATGAAGTAGTCGGCCCAGGTGAACTGGCCGCCCAGCATGATCCCCGACGGGAAGAGGAACATGTTCACGATGGAATGTTCGAAGCCCAGGTAGAAGAAGACCAGGATCGGCATCCACATCGCCATGATCTTGCCCGACACGCTGGTCGACATCATCGCGGCGACGACCCCGGTCGAGACCATCCAGTTGCACATGACCGCCCGGATGAAGAGGGTCAGCATGCCCCCGGCGCCGGCCGCCGCGTAGCCCAGCGTCCGGCTTTCTCCGATCGAGCCGAGCCGCTGGCCGACCTCGTTCGGCTCCTGCGTGAAGCCCATGGTGAAGATGATCGCCATGAAGACGGCGGTCGTCATCGCCCCGGCGAAGTTTCCGACGAAGACGAGGCCCCAGTTCCGCATGACGCCGCCCCAGGTGCAGCCCGGCCGCTTGGCGATGACGGCGAGCGGCGCCAGCGTGAAGACGCCGGTCAGGAGATCGAAGCCCATCAGGTAGAGCATGCAGAAGCCGACCGGGAAGAGGAGCGAGGCGACGAGGAAGTTCCCGGTGTTCACCGCGATCGTGACCGCGAAAGCAGCGGCGAGCGCCAGGATCGCACCCGCCATGTAAGCACGGATCAGCGTGTCCTTGGTGGACATGAAGATCTTCGAGACGCCGGCATCCACCATCTTCGTGGCGAACTCCTGAGGGACTACGTAGGACATTGTCAGGCTCCGTTCTGTTGGGGAGGGTTCGCCGCTTATTCGGCGGCCTTGAGGAAGAAGC